>NC_013162.1:2235000-2535000 GCF_000023285.1 Capnocytophaga ochracea DSM 7271
TGCTGGAAGGTTAAGAGGAGAGCTTAGTGGTAACACGAAGGTTTGAATTGAAGCCCCAGTAAACGGCGGCCGTAACTATAACGGTCCTAAGGTAGCGAAATTCCTTGTCGGGTAAGTTCCGACCTGCACGAATGGTGTAACGATTTGGACACTGTCTCGGCCATGAGCTCGGTGAAATTGTAGTATCGGTGAAGATGCCGATTACCCGCAGTGGGACGAAAAGACCCTGTGCACCTTTACTATATCTTCGTATTGGTCTTGGATAAGTGATGCGTAGGATAGGTGGGAGACTTAGAAGCGGCTATTCTGGTAGTTGTGGAGTCGTTGTTGAAATACCACCCTTTGCTTATCTGAGGTCTAACCCTGCAGAGTGCAGGGGACAATTCGTGGAGGGTAGTTTGACTGGGGTGGTCGCCTCCAAAAGAGTAACGGAGGCTTCTAAAGGTTCCCTCAGCACGCTTGGTAACCGTGCGAAGAGTGCAATGGCATAAGGGGGCTTGACTGAGAGACCTACAAGTCGATCAGGTACGAAAGTAGAGCATAGTGATCCGGTGGTTCCGTATGGAAGGGCCATCGCTCAAAGGATAAAAGGTACGCCGGGGATAACAGGCTGATCTCCCCCAAGAGCTCACATCGACGGGGGGGTTTGGCACCTCGATGTCGGCTCGTCACATCCTGGGGCTGGAGAAGGTCCCAAGGGTTGGGCTGTTCGCCCATTAAAGTGGCACGCGAGCTGGGTTCAGAACGTCGTGAGACAGTTCGGTCTCTATCTACTGTGGGCGTTAGAAATTTGCGTGGATCTGACTCTAGTACGAGAGGACCGAGTTGGACGCACCGCTGGTGTATCTGTTGTCTTGCCAAGGGCATAGCAGAGTAGCTAAGTGCGGATGGGATAAGTGCTGAAGGCATATAAGTACGAAACCCGCCACAAGATGAGATTTCTTTTAAGGGTCGTGGGAGATGACCACGTTGATAGGTTACAGGTGTAACGGTGGTAACATCATAGCCGAGTAATACTAATCACCCGTAGACTTTTCGCGCAGTATTCTTTTTTTACTGGAACGTTAGTCAGAAAAATTGTCAATTATCCATTGTCAATTGTCAATTGAAAAATATGTTTTTTATCCCTATATGTTAAAAAAATAAGGTTACAGGTAGTAGGTTATAGGCATTAGGGATTACCCTGAAACCTAACCCCTGACACCTAAAAAGTTTAAGGTGGTTATAGTCAAAGGTCTCACCTCTTACCATTCCGAACAGAGCAGTTAAACCTTTTAGCGCAGATGGTACTACGGTCACGTGGGAGAGTATGTCGCCGCCTTCTTATAAGAAGAGCAATTCTGATAAAGAATTGCTCTTTTTTTGTTGTTTGAAGTTGTGGGACTGCTTGGAAGGGGAAAGGACGAGTCTCAGGGTAAGTAGGAGAATTAACAAAGTTGTTGGAAAAACTGAGAAAGGCTTAGCTTATATGAACCTTATATGAATCTTGAACAATTGTTATACAAAAAATATGTAAAAAGTTAAGAGTGAAAAGTTTTTGACTGAGTAGGCAAAGAAAGCTTGTGAGGTAAGTGATATACTTGAAAATTAGGGTTTATTCGAAGGAAGAGCGAAGCTAAGATGAAGAAAAGACGAACAATAAACGAAGAATGAACGAAGAATGAACGAAGAATGAACGAAGAATGAACGAAGAATGAACGAAGATTTAATAAAGATAAAATATACTAAAAAGATTCCTTTATTTTATATGTTATGATATATTGCCTATTTTTAAGAGGTGTGTAAGAAATAATCAAAAAAAACTTGTTTTGTATAAAATAATGTTTTATCTTTGCCATCGAATAAAATATAATGTAATATAAAACTGACCTCTTCACTATCATTATTATTAACTTTTAATTCGCTGACATATGAATATAATATTCAACTCAAGAGTATTAAAAAAACTGAACAAACTTTGCTTTAAAGCTTGGTTTGTTTGCTTGCTATTTTTCTTTGCTATGAGTCATGCTCAACGGGAAGACTTTAAGACTTTGGTAGAGAAAGCCACAAAGGGCGATATGGAAGCTCAGGTGCGTTTGGCAACTAATTATGAAAAAGGTATTGGAGTACCTCAGTCCTTTCCTAAAGCTGTTTCTTGGTATGAAAAAGCAGCAGAACAAGGTGATGTAAAATCACAGACGAAATTAGGACTTTGTTATTACTATCGGAAAGGAGTTGTACAGTCTTATGAAAAAGCAGCTTATTGGTTTCAGAAAGCAGCTGAACAGGGGTATGCTGAGGCTCAATCGAAATTAGGTGTGTGCTATCACAAAGGGCAAGGAGTAAAACAATCGGATGAACAAGCTGTATTGTGGTTTCAGAAAGCAGCTGATCAAGATTTTGCAGAGGCACAGAGTTTTTTAGGATATTGTTACTATAAAGGTTTAGGAGTGGCACAATCGGATAGTGATGCGGTATTTTGGTATGAGAAAGCTGCTAATCAAGGTGATGTTGAGGCACAACGCAATTTAGGCTCTTATTATTTCAAGGGGCAGGGAATACCTCAGTCGTATACTAAAGCTATCTTTTGGTTTGAAAAAGCAGCCAACCAAGGAGACAAGGAAGCTCAAACTATTTTAGGATTTTGCTATTATGCCGGTACTGGTGTGGATAAATCACAAAAAAGGGCTATTTACTGGTTTGAGAAGGGGTGTAGGAATAATAGTCCTAAAGCTTGTGAGTATTTAAATGCTATTCAGCAGTAATAACTATAAAGTTAGGAATAAGAAAGATAAGGTAATTATAAATTAGTGATATATGTTTAAGAATATCTTTCTTTTTGAAGGACGTATTAGGCGTACAGAGTTTGGACTATCTATTATTATAGATTATTTTGCTCTTATATTTTTGGGTGTAATAGATGCCGTAGTAACTTTAGGAATAGTGATAAAGTTTTTATCCTTTACATTATTGTTTTGGTTTATTTTAGCTCAATCAGTGAAACGTTCACACGACTTGGGGCAAAGTGGCTGGTATGTGCTTTTACCTTTCTATAATCCTTTCTTTTTACTTTTTTCAGAAGGTATATTAGGAAAAAATGAATACGGAGAAGATCCTAAAAAGAGAGTAAATTTTTTCAATGCATCAACCTCCTCTTCATCTATTTTACAACCGCCTTTAGTTAGAGCATATCAACCCATAGCTGGACATACTTCTGAGAGTAGTACTTCTCGTAGGTATGATTTTGTAGTTACAAGAGATGATACTGTTTTGAAGAAATGGCTTGATACTGAGGTAGAGGCTATCAATATGTCTGCTGACCCAATACTTAATAAAGTGAGCTCTATAGGAAGAGATGTATTTTATGGTTGCAATAAGCTCATTTATATTATTTTTCCAGAACATCTTAACTTTATTAGTGATTTTGCTCTTGACGATTGTGAGCATTTACGTTCAGTGACTTTCCCTAGTAAATGTTTACATATAGGTAATTGTATTTTTGGGAAGAATTGTCCAGAAAGTATAACACTTGAGGCTAAAGAACCTCCTATATTGGATGGTTATTTAGCATATAATGATGAGAAATTGAAAGCTATTTATGTACCTATTGAATTTGTAGAAAAATATAGGATAGCTAGAGCTTGGGATAAATATGCAGATATTATTCAAGGACATTAATCAAACAACAATAAAGATTATGAAACGAGTTTTATTATATTTATGTATATTTTACTTTTTGGAACTAAACGCACAAAAGACAAGAGAGATTTATAAGGACTTAGATTCGTTGTATTTGTTAATTCAAACAGAGTACGATTTAATTACCAAAGATTATGAAGAACACATTGCTGAGTTCGACTTCAATAGAGTGACGAGAATAAGAGAACAAATAGCTTATTATCTCTCTCATATTGATAAAAGAGCAGATTTAAGTAAGATAAAATTATTGAGTGATTCATTGAAATCATATCCTGATACTGAAGAAATATTTTTAAGTATTCGCTCTCAAAAAGCAAAACAACATCAGCTAACCACTTTGAAGCAGGCTTTTGACGGATTACAATTTGAAAAGGTATTAAACTTAGTAGCAATATATAGTGAAAATGGTTATATACCTTCTTATGAATTGGCGTATTATAAGGTTATGTCAGAATATAGATTGTTTTTAAAATCTTCTAATAATAAGCAAGAAAAAGAAGCACTAATACAACATTTGACAACTTATCAAAAGGAACATTTGGGTAAGAGTAAAATCTATGACAGAGTGATAGATGATACTATAAAAAATGTGAAAAGAAGAAGATAATCTTCTACTCTTAAATTTTACATTCCTAAATAACGAGTTACTTTGTTACTTCGGCGAGTAGAGAATTTGATTTGTTTTATGTATGTAAGTTTAAAATTCGCAGTATTAATACCCAGTAAATCAACATCTTTAAAGTACAAATTCTTGTTGTTGTAAAGAATTGAAAAGGCAAGTGACCAGTCTTTTTGTGTATAAGATAATGAAGTATTAAGCCTAAAGTTTACGTACTGATTAAATTTCATTTTGCTTAGTGGATTAACTTCACCTCCAAAATAGAATCCCATACCTGCTAAAGCTGTAAAGGTAAGGCGTGGCAATATTTCAATACCTCCAGAAACGCCTCCACTGAAGCCTCCTTGTATATGTCTAAAAGTATCCTCATCAAGTGAAATAGCAGGAATTGCTACTTTGTGATAATAGATTCCAGCTCCTGCGTACCAAGTAAAAGTAGGTTGCAATGGGTCTCCATCGGGGTTGAAAATATTCTTTACTGAAAAGTTTTTTAAGTTGAAGAAATATAACATTTCAGAACCTATTTGTTGTATACGAGTATCTGCCAATATCTGAATATTATTCTTGCCTTCTTCATAGTAAAAACCCTTATAACTTTGATAATAGAAATCAAGTAAAATCTTTTGACTTATAAATGAATGTAACTGAAAATCGAAATATCTTGTTTTTCCATATTTACTCTCATTGCGCAAAGGGGCAACACTCTGAGCATAATCAAGATTAATATAAGTGTTGTGAATACCAAATCCTAAGCCAACCGTAAGTGGGTAGTTGGGCAATAACGACTTATTTTTCAAAGCAGGATTTAATGGTTCATCTTCCATATCTATTGATAGATAATTGATACTTAAAGAAGGTTTTATCCACATTTTATAGTAATGCTTCTTAGTGGAAGTGGTATCTTGTGCCCATAGAGTAGTGATTGATAAGAAAAATAATATTATGTATTTCATTTTGTTAGATATTAGATTTTAAGAACTAGGAATTAAATGTTTAGGTATTATTAGAAATACTTTGCAAAGTATATGCTGCATTTAGTATCCTAAAATCTTCAGCATTTCGTCAGCTTTTTGTTGCTCCATAAAGAGACGAGAGGTAAGGTTACCATTTTTATCTTTATCAATAAGTACTATTTTAGGTTGTGGAATCAAACAGTGTTGTAAGCCTCCTACTCCTCCAATACTATCTTGATAAGCCCCTGTGTTGAAGAAACCTATATACAATGGCTTATTTTTGTTGTATTTTGGTAAATAGATAGCGTTCATATTCTGTTCGCTGTTGTAATAATCGTCACCATCACAAGTGAGTCCACCGAGCAGTACGCGTTCGTACTCATCGTTCCAACGGTTAATAGGCAATAGTACAAAACGCTTGTTGATAGCCCAAGAGTCAGGTAAGGTAGTAATGAAAGAGGAGTTTATCATATCCCATTTTTCACGGTCGTTTTGCTGCTTTTGATACATTATCTCATAAATAGCCCCTCCAGCTTCGCCTACTGTAAAACTACCAAATTCAGTAAAGATATTTGGTACAGGCACTTTTTCTTGATCACAAGTGATTTTTATCTGACGGATAATCTCGTCTACCATATAAGCATAATCGAATTCAAAAGCCAACGAGCTCTTGATAGGAAAACCACCGCCTATATTAAGGCTGTCGAGTTCAGGCGCAACTTTTTTGAGTTGGATATACACACGCAAACACTTGAGGAGCTCATTCCAATAGTAGGCATTGTCTTTAATTCCCGTATTGATAAAAAAGTGCAACATTTTGAGTTGTACTTTAGGGTTGTCCTTAATCTCACGGTTGTAGAAAGGAACAATGTTTTTATAACCAATTCCTAAACGACTGGTATAAAATTCTGAACGAGGGTCTTCTTCAGAAGCAATACGAATACCTATACTGTATGAACCTTTTATTTTTTCTTCAAATAAATTAATTTCCTCATAGTTATCAATGATAGGAATACAGTTGTGGTAGCCACGATTGATAAGGTCAGCAATGCCATCGATATAAGCATCGCGCTTGAAACCGTTGCATAGAATATGAGTCTCTTTACTAATAAGTCCGTCATTGATAAGATTATTGATGATATTGATATCAAAAGCTGAAGAGGTTTCCATATGAATATCGTTCTTCAATGCTTCTACCATTACGTGTTTGAAATGCGAACTTTTAGTGCAATAACAATAGTTGTATGCTCCTTTGTACTTGTGTTTTTTGATAGCCTTTTCAAACCATCTTTTGGCGCGCTGAATATTCTCGGATATTTTTGGAAGATACATAAATTTAAGCGGTGCTCCATACTTGCGTACGAGCTCCATTAAATCGATATTGTGAAAGCGAAGTTCATCGCCATCTAAGGTAAATTCGTCTTGTGGGAAGTAATAGGTTTGGTCAATTAGGTCGATATATTTATTTTTCATTTGTATAGTGTAATTTAAATAATGAGTAATTTTTTAGTAAAAAAATATTCAGATAACATCTTGGCTATCTATCCATATTACCTAATTACACCTAATTCAAATACGAAGCGGTGAAAGGCTCTTAGCCTTAAACTTAATTTGCAAGGAATGAGTACGTGCAGAGTGAAAATAACTTAAAAATAAGATGTTCATTTTCAGCAACCAAAGGTTTTTAGTAATTAAATTATTTTATAGTTCGGTGATAGTGTATCATTACTTATCAGAATGCAAAAGTAATTATTATTTTTAAATTACAAATACATTCGATGGAAAAAAGTATTGCTATAACTTCTTTCTCAAAAACCAATTCCTATTTTTCTACCTTATGTTATATATTCTTCATTAGTATAAAAAACATATTTTGGCATAATTTGAGTTTCTATATAATTGATTTTATACTCCAAACTGTCTCAAGTGGTGGTCGAAGTGTTTCCATTGAAGAATACCCCATTCGTCAGGAGAGAGTTTCCCAAAAAAAGAATGTGGGTGAGTGCTACATTTTTCTTTTCCATTGGTGTAGAAAAGGGTGATGAGTTCTTTAGTTTTTTGCTTTTCCCTGTCAAAATCATCAATAGAAATATTGGTAACGACATACATTTTATCGGTTGGAGCGTTTTTTGCCATTGGTTGGTCGTTTAGAAACTTTTTCTTCATCAATTTTCCTATGATTCTACCAATGAACATTCTCTTCGGAAAGTTCTTACCTAAGGGTGTTTCTATAGAGGCGTTCAAATGGGCTAACATCTGTACAATGTTCATTTTTCCCCATTGACGCTCAGCATCTACTTTTAAATTTTCTAAACGATGTAGTATTTCGTTTTTATCGACTTCGTTATATAAGTTTTTCATTACTGAGAGTTGTTTTAAAAAGCTTTGCCAAAGACACGAATTGCCTATGCGACTCGTTCCTTTGGCAAAGTATATAGTCTAATTATTAGTTATTTTACCAAATCTACTATCTCATTTACTATTTGTAATTCTTCATTAGTAGGGATGATAAGTATCTTTACACGGCTATCAGCAGCTTGAATCTCTACGGGTTTAGTAGGATGATTGAGCTCTTCGTTTTTCTTCTCATCGAGCTTGATACCAAAGAAATCTAAGTGCTTACAAGCAAATGAACGTGTAAGAGCATCGTTTTCGCCCAAACCTGCGGTAAATACAATGCTATCCAGCCCATTAAGTGCTGCTGTGTAAGCGCCTATAAACTTCTCAATGCGGTAGCCGTACATCTCGTAGCAAAGGGCTGCGTTGGCATCACCTGAACGATATAGAGCTGCCACATCGCGAGCGTCAGAGTGCCCTGTAAGTCCAAGCATACCACTCTTCTTGTTGAATAGTGTTTTCACTTCTTCATAACTCATACCCAGTTCTTGCCCCAAGAAAAAAGCTACTGAGGCATCTATCTGCCCAGTACGCGTTCCCATAATGAGTCCATCGAGTGGTGTAAGTCCCATTGAAGTGTCTACACATTGTCCTTTTTCGTTTACAGCAGCCATACTTGCCCCATTGCCCAAGTGAATGGTAATGTTCTTGATATGTTGATTATTAAGGTGTTTACGAGCCTGTGCATCTACGTACTTATGACTAGTGCCGTGGAATCCATAAGCACGCAATCCGTATTTTTCATAGTATTCATTAGGAATGGCATAGCGGAAAGCTTTGGCGGGCATTGTTTGGTGGAAAGCAGTGTCAAAAACGGCTACGTGAGTAGCTTTATTAAACAGTTTTTGTGCTACGCGTATCCCTTCTAAATGTCCTGGGTTGTGCAAAGGCGATAGCGGAATGAGGCGTTTGATTTCGGCTACTACCTCATCAGTAATTACAGTAGGTTGTACAAACTTCTCACCTCCGTGTACTACGCGGTGTCCTACCCCTTTAATATCGCTAGGGTTGTGGATAACGCCTACTTCGGGGTCTGTAAGAAGTTCAGCTACCAAATTCATACCCACTTCGTGAGTAGGGATAGGTTGTTCTTTCTTCACTTCTATCTCTTTGCCGTTTTTTACAGCCACATATTTCACATAGCTACCGTCAATATTTATGCGGTCTACAATTCCTTTTGCTTTTGATTCTCCTGTTTTAGAGTCGATAAGCTGATATTTGAGAGATGAACTCCCTGAATTAATGATTAATATTTCCATTTTAGTCTTTTGTTATTAGTCGTTAGTTTTCCCCTCCTTGGGAGAGGGGGTAGGGGAGGATACTAAAACTCTGATTGTATCGCAGTGATAAGTACAGTGTTGTAAATATCCGGGATAAGAGCCCCACGACTGAGGTCGTTTACGGGTTTCTTTAATCCTTGTAGCATAGGACCTATGGCTAAACCGCCTGTTTCGCGTTGCACCGCCTTATAGGTGTTATTACCGGTGTTAAGGTCGGGGAAAATAAGCACATTGGCTTGTCCTGCTACAGGTGAATTTGGCATCTTTTGTTTCCCTACTTTTGGGTCTACCGCAGCGTCATATTGTATAGGTCCTTCTACGAGTAACTCGGGGCGACGCTCTTTTACAAGTGCTGTTGCTTCACGCACTTTGTCTACATCGGCACCACTACCAGAATTACCAGAAGAGTAGGAGAGGAGTGCTACCTTAGGTTCAATACCAAAAGCAATAGCTGAGTCGGCAGAGCTAATAGCGATATCGGCTAATTGTTCAGCAGTGGGGTTAGGCACTACGGCGCAGTCACCATATACTAGTACGCGGTCGTGCAAGAGCATAAAGAATACTGATGATACCGTGTTCACCCCTGGTTTTGTCTTTACAAATTGCAAAGACGGACGGATAGTGTGGGCTGTAGTGTTTACTGCTCCTGATACCATACCATCAGCATCGCCTAAGAATACCATCATTGTACCGAAATAAGACGCATCAAGCATTAAGTCTTTGGCTTGCGAAAGCTCCAATCCTTTGCTCTTGCGCAATTCGTATAGTTTTTCAGCATACGCCTCATATTTATCACTTTCAGCGGGATTGATAATACTGATACGCTCTTCGTTCCATTTCAAGCCCAAAATGTTCTTAGCTCGTGTTTTAATTGCTTCCGGTTCTCCCAAGATAGTGAGGTAAACGAGTTCGTCCTCTGCCAATTGAGAAGCCGCAGTAAGAATACGGTCGTCAGTACCTTCTGGTAACACAATGCGTTTTTGTCCTGCACGTGCTTTTTGTACCATATTGTATTGAAACATACGAGGGGTAATAGTTTCCGATTTGAAAGAGGCTATACTGCTGTTGAGTTTCGCAGCATCTACATTTTCATCAAATAGTTGAAGAAGCATTTTTACCTTTTCAGTATTTTCAGGATAGATGCTTGATTTTGTATTCCCAATGATATTAGCAGTTTCAAAAGTATCTGTTTTAGCTATCATTATAGGAATGTTCTTTTGGATACCATCTAAAATTTTACTCATTGAAGGGTCGGGGGTTAAGTCGCCGTATAGTACTACCCCTTTGATATTAGAGAAATTGGAATAGTTAGCCACCAAAGAACCTGCTATGAGGTCAATACGGTCAGTAGGGAGTACAGCCAAAGTATCTTCGTTTAGTTTGGCTAAATAGTTAGAAAGTTGCATAGCTCCCACAATGGTACGTTTGGTGGTAACGTCTATATTATCGCCTTTGTAAAGGAATTCAACGTTGAGTGCATTGGCTATCTCGCGGATAGTAGGGCGTGAAAGCTCTTCTTTGCGCGGAATCAAAGTGAAGGTTATATCTTTAAAGCGTTGTTCTAATTTGCTGAGCGTATCAGCAGTAGCATTGGTAGCCTTATTTACAAATACGCTAAGTACGCGCAAATCTTTTTCCAAGAAGTTGTTAAGATCTTCCTGTACTTGGTTCACCAATTCAACTTCTGATGAAAAGTTGTCTTTAAGCACTATCAAAGCAGGAATGTTGAGACTTTGTGCTACCGAAGCGTTGAAGTTTGTGTCGAAATAGCTATCGTCTATAGTACTTGAACTATCCACTAAAACAAAGTCGAATTTGCTTTCTAAGGCTTTATATTTTTTGATGATAGTGTCATATACTTCCCCTATATTGCCTTCGTTTTTAAGAGCGATAACCTCCTGACGTGTGTAGGCATAGGCTTCATCGTAACTCATATCGAGCTGAAAGTGCTCCAAGACAGTCTCGATGAAAGTGTCTTTTTTAGATTTACTTTCTACAATAGGTCTAAAATAACCTACCTTAGCAGTGTTGCGCATAATCATTTGCAACACACCCAAACTCACCACCGACTTACCGCTGTGTGCATTGGTAGCGATGATATAAACAGATTTATTCATTTTTTTATTTACTTTTTAGTGTTTATATATTAAGTTGCAAAGGTAACAATATAATTTAAGAAAGCAACATAAAAAAGATATTTTTATTTTTAATACCTCAATAATCAATATCTATTCTTCTTTATACTCCTTGCCGTTATATTTCAAGAATACAGTTTTAGTGCTTTTTTCCACTACTTTATCATCGCAATTTTTATCTGTAGCTTTTTTAATAAAAGTCTGTTTATCCTTAATGTTGAAATAGCCATTTGTTTTTTTACTATCCATTATAAACATAGAATTACTCTCATCTGACCAACTTCCTTCACAGTTATAGTTCCATTCCCCGTTATATGTACTTAATTGATATTGATGCAGTATTTTTTTAAGAGAGGTATTTTCTGGTAAAAACAAACTAAATGTTTCTTCAGAATAAGGATTTACTTTGCTACCATTTTTATAGAAAGCCCGAATGCCAAAAGCACGTATTCCTTCGGTAAGTATAAACTTAGCCGTATCAATAGAAAGCTCTTGTAATTCAACAGCATCCGAATAATACTCATCAATTCCCTTATACGACTGTGTTATTCGTTGTTGTAAGAAGTCATACACCACCACATAAAGGTCAAATGTTGCCTCGTTTTCGTCGTTCCCTTTTCTTATAGGAAATACCATTACCAATTTATGAGTGTCGTAAGGCAATACCTTTTCAGTATACAAGTCTTTATCAATCTCGTTTTTAGGAATTCCCAAAGTCTTGATAACTTGATTGTAAGCTTGTGCGTTCTCTTGAGCTTTTACCACATAAGAGCAAAATAATAAAGTAAAGATAAAAAGTAGTCGTTTCATCGTTCTTATAAGAATATCAGTTGAAAGCACAAAGATAAGGAATTTTTTAATAATTAATCAAACAAGAAAGTTTCTGTACCTCACATCTCTTTATTTGGCTCTCTCTCGTTCGTGTATCTTAGCTCGTTGCTCCTTTGTTTTTCTTTCGTTTTATTGCCCTCAAAATTACCTTTTTTCTTCACTCTTAACCTCTTATTATCAACTATTTACATACCCTTTCTATACCAATCGTCCAAGATTCGTATAAGCTTCCTATAAGCTAAGTATAAGATTTTTTCTTCCAAAAGTACATTTTCTTGTTATTTATAATTTCGTTTTCTTTTCTTATTTCTTATCCCTAATTTTGCCCTATACTATTAAGCTCGTTTTCATCATTATAATATTTTTGTCCGTGATAATTTGTCAGTAAATTTAAATGTATTATCTTTGCACCAACAATTTAGATTTTAAAGTAAAGAAATGAGTAAAGGACCTATTTCTCAATTTATCGAGAAAAACTTTTTACACTTTAATGCAGCAGCTTTAGTTGATGCTGCCAAAGGATATGAAACCCATATCACTGAAGGCGGAAAAATGCTCGTAGCACTTGCTGGAGCAATGAGTACGGCAGAATTAGGCATTTCGCTTGCCGAGATGATTCGCGCGGGAAAAATAGATATTATCTCTTGTACAGGAGCGAACCTCGAAGAAGATGTGATGAATCTTGTAGCGCACTCTCATTACAAGCGTGTTCCTCATTACCGCGACCTCACTCCTGAGCAAGAAAGAGAACTCCTCGACGGTCATTACAACCGTGTAACCGACACTTGTATTCCTGAGGAAGAAGCTTTCCGTCGTTTGCAAAAACACTTAGAAGACGTATGGCACGCAGCCGAAAGTAAGGGTGAACGCTATTTCCCTCACGAATATCTATATCAAGTAGTGAAATCGGGGGTATTGGAGCAATATTATGAAATCGACCCTAAAAACTCTTGGATATTGGCAGCAGCCGAAAAGAACTTGCCTATCGTATGTCCAGGTTGGGAAGATTCAACTACCGGTAACATCTTCGCTGCCAATGTAATCAAAGGAAACTTGAAAGCCTCTACTGTGAAAACAGGTATTGAGTATATGATTTATCTCACCGAATGGTATCGTGCCAATTCAGCGGGTAAGGGCGTAGGTTTCTTCCAAATAGGAGGCGGTATTGCTGGTGATTTCCCTATCTGCGTGGTACCTATGATGTATCAAGATTTGGAATGGGAAGGCGTACCTTTCTGGTCGTATTTCTGTCAGATTTCCGATTCTACCACCAGCTACGGTTCTTATTCAGGAGCAGTGCCTAATGAGAAGATTACTTGGGGTAAATTAGATATTGACACCCCTAAATTTATAGTAGAATCCGATGCTACCATTGTAGCACCTCTTATTTTTGCTTATCTTTTAGGTAAGTAATTTCAACTAAAAGGTAAAAGGGAACAAGTATAGCGGTACTTGTTCCCTTTTATCTTTTACTCACATATCCATCTGTGAGCCCTCGCTGGCTTTACCTTTTATCTTTTACCTTTTATCTTTTACCTTTTACCTTTTACCTTTTACCTTATATAGAACCCTTCTTTTCCTTGTTCTCTTCTTATGAAAATATAGCCTTGGGAGTAGACGTCTATATACACCGTAACCTTTTCATTAGCAGTAAGAGCTTGCCATAGGGAGGCTTTTTCTTTTTGGTAAATATTGTTGATGATAAGAATACTATCGTTGTGCATATAATTTAAATAAATACTTAAATCTTCTTTTGGGTAATTGATAAAAAGCAAGTCGTATGTAACAGATGGTTGCAACTGAAAGCTAATGTTACAGGTTTCTTTTATAGCAGTTATACTATTTAGCATATCTTCATCAGTGAAAATAGTTTTTACCTCTAAATAACGAATAATCTTCAATAATAACACCAATTGTCTTTTGGATAGGGTAGGAGGAAAACCCTTGATTTCTTGATGGTTTACTAATTGTTTATTGTACAAGCAACGAGTTACAAAGTTGTAGACAAAAGGTGAGTGCACCCCGTGCTCATTGGTAGATTTTAAAAGGAATTTTAAATAACTCTTAAATGGCATCTTTTCTTTTCTTCAAACAAACACGGCAAAGGTAGAGAAAATTAGTAAATTGGCAAATTTTATTTGTGGGTATAAAATATTATTTGTACATTTGCAGGCTATGAGAGAAATTCTTGTTAAATATTTACCTGATAACGCAGTAACACCTTGTTTCGAACTGATAAAAGTAAACAACATCTATTTGAGAATTGTAAACGAACGAAAAACAAGGCACGGCGATTATCGGCAACTTCCTAACGGGCAACATCTCATCACAATGAATGCTACTGCTAATAAGTATCGTTTCTTGATAACTTTTATTCACGAAGTGGCTCATCTGGTAGCTTTTGAACGCTTTGGGCGGCTTATCAAACCTCACGGTAACGAATGGAAATACACTTTCCAACAACTGATGAAACCTTTTATCATCCCTGAGATATTCCCTCAGCAATTATTAGGAGTATTACAACGGCACTTTGTCAACCCTATGTCCAGTAGTGATGTAGACCCCGCATTGACAATCGCCCTAAAACAGTTTGATATCAATGAAAATATGAGCTTTATTTATGAGATTCCTTTAGGTAGTACGTTTCGTATCAAAGACGGACGCGTATTTCGCAAAGGACAACGCCGTGTGAAATGTTATGATTGTGTGGAACTCGGCTCAGGCAAGAAGTATATCTTTCAACCTCACGCCGAAGTAGAGCTCATAAAGGCTTAAAAACTTGAATTAAAATATTACAAATATATGGTGAACAATTATTATGCAGTGATTATGGCAGGAGGCATAGGTTCGCGCTTTTGGCCTGTAAGTACAACTGAATATCCTAAACAATTTCACGATATGCTCGGTACAGGGCAAACGCTTTTACAGCGCACTTATTCCCGCTTGCAGAAGTTTATTCCGCAAGAGAATATTCTCATTCTTACTAACGAACGTTACAAAGAGATTGTAGAGGAACAAATTCCTAATATATTGCCTAAAAACTTGGTATTAGAGCCTTGTATGCGCAATACAGCTCCGTGTATACTCTATGCCGCAATGAAAGTGAACAAGCGCAACCCCAATGGCGTAATGATAGTAGCCCCCAGCGATGCGTGGATTGAAGACGAAAAAGCTTTTATGCACAATGTGATTACTTGTTTTAATGCTGCACAGAAAGCCGACAATATTCTTACTTTGGGTATAGTACCTACTTTCCCTAACACTGGTTATGGTTACATTCAGTATGACAAAGACGATAATACTAATATCAAAAAAGTAAATCAGTTTCGTGAAAAACCTGATTACGATACCGCCAAAGAGTTTTTAAAACAAGGTAATTTTTTGTGGAATGCGGGTATCTTTATATGGAGTACACAAACGGTACTTACCGCTTATAAAACCTATCAACCGGTGATGTATGAACTCTTTGAGAAAGGTAAAGCTACTTATAATACTGAAAACGAAGTCGATTTTATAGCCAAAGCCTATCCGAAAGCCGAAAATATATCGGTGGACTACGCTATTTTAGAGCCGTCTACTAACATTTATGTACTGCCCGCTAATTTCGATTGGAACGATTTAGGTTCTTGGGGCTCTCTACACGACAAGACCCCTAAGGATAGTGCCCAAAATGCCGTAATTAATGCAAGAGTATTGCTCAAAGATGCCGAAAACAATATTATTCGCACCGAAGGTGATAAATGTGTGGTAATAGATGGACTCAAGAACTACATAGTGGTAGATAGAGACGATGTATTGTTGATTTATCCCAAGGCAAAAGAACAAAACATTAAAGAGATAGTAAACGAAGTAAAGAATAAATGGGGATTACATTAAAGAAGTTACTCACCGAGAAGGGATACACCTCTGTTCCTCTTGAATTTACGCTTACCAAACACTTTGTTCTACAAGCTAAAATCAATGGAGTAGAAGGACGTTTTATTTTGGATACGGGGGCTTCTAACACCTGTGTAGGAGTAGAATGGATAACCTATTTTAATCTGCAAGCCGAAGCCTCCGAAATAAAAGCAGCAGGAGCAGGAGCAAGTGGTATGGAAACACAAGTTGCCGCAAAAAATCACTTAGAGATAGGAGGAATGAGTATGCACAAACTTCCCTTAGTACTTTTTGATTTAACTCACGTAAACGAAGCATTAGCAGAGTTTCAAACACCCCCTGTTCACGGTATTATAGGAGCTGAAGTACTCCAAAAGAGAAAAGCTGTGATAGATTATGCAAAGAAAAGGCTGTATCTCTATTTCGCTCCTAAATACAAAATGTATTACCTCTTGTTGTAGGTTCATATTTTTTTCGTACATTTGCAAAAACATTTAAAATTGATGAGTAAAAAGACACTTTATTTTGCCTTTATCATAGGTCTATTTGCAATAGCTTGCAATGATGGTAATTTGGAAGTAGATACCATTTCATTTGAAAATTCTGATGTGCTATCTTGTACGACCAATGATACTACAGCTACTTTTTTATTCAAATATAGTCAAAAGCAAGCACTTATTCTTAATTTACCTGCTAATATTTTAGAAAATAAAGAAAAGACTGTTTCAGGCACTATACCCACTAATTTTAAACTTTATTACCGTACTTTCAGCGATGCGGTAACTACCAATTATTTTTGTAATGTTTATCCTCCTGCTACCCCTAATGTTACTTCGCAAATTGAAGCCACAGGAGGTAATGTTACAATTGTCTCACGTCCTATTTACAATGAAACAACTGGTGCTTTGTTGCGTTATGATCATCGAATAAGTATCACTGATTTGGTACTTGTGAATGGAGAAGGCAATAAGATAGTAGATTCTAATTTTGTTTTTGGGACTTATCAAACTAACAAACAGTAGAAATGAACCACTTTATAGTATCAGCACGTAAATATCGTCCACAATCATTTCGTGATGTAGTGGGGCAGCAAGCTATTACTAATACCCTACTCAATGCTATTGAAAATAATCACTTAGCACAGGCACTTCTCTTCACAGGTCCTCGTGGAGTAGGAAAGACTACTTGTGCCCGTATTTTAGCAAAAAAGATAAATGAACAAACTTCTGGGGTAGAAGATGAAAACGATTTTGCTTTTAACGTCTTTGAGTTAGATGCTGCCTCTAATAACAGTGTAGATGATATTCGCAAACTGATTGAACAAGTGCGTATTCCGCCTCAAGTAGGCAAATATAAAGTGTATATCATCGATGAGGTGCATATGCTGTCTACTGCGGCTTTTAATGCCTTTCTCAAAACATTAGAAGAGCCTCCTAAACACGCTATCTTTATCTTAGCAACTACTGAAAAGCATAAGATTATTCCTACCATATTGTCACGTTGCCAGATATTCGATTTCAAGCGTATTACTATCAATGACATTCGAGAATACCTAAAATATATCGCAGAACAACAAGGGATTGAAGCAGAAGATGAAGCTTTACAAATCATAGCACAAAAAGCCGACGGTGCGATGCGTGATGCCCTTTCTATCTTCGACCGTGTGGTGAGCTTTTCAGGAGAAAAAATAACACGACAAGCTACTTCCGAAATACTGAATGTGTTAGACTATGAGGTCTATTTTAAAGTAACTGATCTTATTTTAGACAATAAACTCCCTGAACTATTGATAGCATTCAATGATAGCATTGCACAAGGTTTTGACGGTAATCATTTTATTGCAGGCTTGGCAAGTCATTTTCGTGATTTAATGGTATGCAAGAATCCTACAACCATTTCCTTAATGGAAGTAGGGGAGGAGACCCAGAAGAAATATGCTGAACAGAGTGTTCGTGCTACTGTACCTTTTTTAATGGAAGCTATTGCTATTGCCAATGACTGCGACCTAAAATATCGCACTAGTAAAAATCAGCGTTTGTTAGTGGAGGTTGCCCTAATGCAACTCGCCTCTCTGACCTATGAGGGGGATAAAAAAAAAATGATGGACGCTTCATAATTCCTGCTTATGTGTTTAATGGGCAAAGTCATACAACAGAAGTACGGATCAACTCACAAACTCCTATCGTTGCCCCTCCTATAAATTATACAAATACTACGACAGCTACACTTAATCCTAATATACCTATTATTAGTAAAACGGAACGTACAGAGGCTGTTTCTAATTTTTCAATTAAAAGTGTACATCTAAAAACAGAACATCAAAGGAATTTCAAAGAGGTGGTAATAGATCCTAATACGCTACCTCGTGAGAGTTTTTCGGAAGAGACCTTTAATCAGTTTTGGGAACGTTATATAGATGAATTACTTGTTAAAGGTGAACGCATACAAGCTTCTATTCTTAAAATTGCAATATTAAGATTAGAAGGAACTACTATTCATTTGGAAGTATCAAGTAATACAGCTAAAAATGATATTGTTCAGATGGAGCATAAACTCTTAAATTATTTGCACAAATCTTTGCAGAATTATGATCTTACTATTGAGATAAGTGTAAATGAAGAAATAGCTAAAAGAATAGTAGTAACTCCCGAGGATAAATACGAGAAATTATTAGAAGAAAATCCTATTTTACAAGAGTTTAGAAGAGCTTTTGAACTAAATTTAAAAGGATAGAAATACAGTATTTTTAAAACTGAGCGCTACATAATTTATAGTTGGTAGTGTTTTTTATTTTCTAATTCTTTTGTTTTTTTCAATATAATGCCTAATTTTGCCGAAAATAATCTTAATAAGAAGTTTTGTCTATGGTTAGATAAGTATAGACAAGGTACGTTAAACTGTTGAATATTAATAAAATTGATAAAATATGAAAGTACTTAATGAACGACAATCAAAGATTTTGGAGAGCTTAGAAACCAAAAAGTACGTTAGTGTAAATGAATTGAGTGATAGGCTTAAAGTTTCGGTAGTTACTATACGTAAAGACCTTAATCTCTTGGAACAGGAAGGCTATTTGCATCGTACTCACGGTGGAGCTAGTAAACAAATGCGCTATGTGTTTGAGCAAACAATAACTGAGAAAGAAACTCAAAATGTAGAAGAGAAAACGCGTATTATTACTAAAGCGTTGGACTTTATTAAAGAAAATGAGTTTATCATACTTTCATCAGGAACTACAGCTAATCTTTTAGCTCAAAAAATTTATGGCATACGCAACCTTACAGTACTCACTCCTTCCCTCAGAGTAGCTTTAGAAGTCTGCAAAAATCCTAGTGTAAATACCATTCACTTAGGAGGAGAAGTTCGTAAAAACTCTACCTCCACTATTGGCGTACTTGCTGAAGAAACTCTTAGTAACTTCTCTTGTACTACTTTATTTTTAGGCGTTGAAGGTATTGACCTTGATTATGGATTGAGTTCAACCAATGTAGGAGAAGCCCATCTAAATCGGAAGATGATGGAACGCGTAGACAAAACGATTGTTTTGGCTGACTCCTCTAAAATTCACAAACGAGGCTTTGGTTTTATCTGTTATGTAGAGAAAATAGATATGCTTATCACTGATGCAGGTGCTGACCCTGAGTTTGTAGAAGAACTTGAAAAACGCGGTGTAGAAGTAATTATTTGTTAATTATCGAAATGATTGACACATATAAGAATGATAACTATATATCACAATCCTAAATGCTCCAAATCACGTTGTGGTTTGGAGCTTTTAAAAGATTTGGGGAAAGAATATCAGATAGTAGATTATCTTAAAAAAGGTATTTCTAAAGAAGAATTAAAAAATCTCCTCGCTAAGTTACAGATGTCTCCTATTGAATTAGTGCGTACTAAAGAAAATATTTGGAAAGAGCAGTTCAAAGGAAAAACGCTTACTGATGATGAAGTCATAGAGGCAATGATACAATATCCTCAACTCATTGAGCGACCTATCGTAATAGTTGGTGACAAAGCTGTGATAGGGCGACCTACTGAAAGAATAAAAGAAATCATATAAAAGAATGAGAAGAACGCTATTAGGCGCTATTGCTTTCATTTTTGGGGCAACAGCTATGTACTCACAGGCATATCTGTCAGTGAGTGGAGGGTATGGATTTAAAACCCACCAGAAAGTATTGGGTAGAGATGCTACTGACCCAACAGCTATAACCGAGCTCAAAGGGAGTTATGGAGAAGGATACCAAGCACAATTACGAGGAGGATATTTTTTCCATAAGCGTTGGGGAGGTGAATTAGCTTTAGGATATCTTCATGGTGAAGATATGGACACTAATAAAAACCAAATATTGAATATGAAAGGACATGGGAGGGCTTTTGGAGCTTCTCTTTCGTTAGTATTTAATATTACTGATAATTTATATCTGCGTGCTGGAGGTGTTACCAAAATAGGGGGCAGAACAGAAATACAAACAGAGCTCAATGCTTTCGGTTTACCCTTGAGCTTGTTTAATCCAACAGCACCAGCTGGGTCAACTGTAGATATAAAAGCTAATTTTCAAAACAATTTTCACGGTAAAATTCCCTTTGGTTTTATAGGAGGGATAGGCTACCGCTTTAAGGTTAGTGATAAAGTAGCTTTTTTTATAGAAGGTGAATATCTGAATATTAATGTGCCTCGAAAGGAATCTAAACTTAAGGATTTTTCGGCTACTCGCACAGTAGGAGGAACATCTCTAGCACTTACACTTCAAGAGTTTAAAGGATATATGTTAGCCTTACAAAATGTACCAACATCCCCTAGAACAGAGCGCCTTAAACAATTGGCTACTCAAGTAGCACCATTACTTGAAGATAGTTATAGTTGGGAAGGTAAAGGAGCTCCTGATGCCCCTTATTCTTCTATGGGTTTTCACTTTGGAGTTACTTATACGTTTTAAAAATAGAACTTTTCTAAAAGAAAAAACAAATTATAAGATATAAAAGCGTACTTGTACTGCCGTAGGAAATGGAAGAATAATTAATATTTTGTTATATCGAACTGATATTAAATAATTAATATTGCCCCAAAACTTTTGGGGCAATGTTATTTTATACTCTTATCTTTTAATTGATTAAAATCTAAAAGTTCCTCCTATACCTAAAACAGTTTCAAAGAAGAAGAAATCATGTTTAGCTTTATCGGCAATATCATAAGTAGTTCGAACATCATACATATTAATATAACCTCCTTTGAGTTCACCAACTATAAGGAAGTATTTAAAAAAAGTGAGGTGTAAACCTGCTTTAGCATTTACGCCTATCCCTGCAATGTGAAACTCGTCATAACGCTCTTTATTAAGTAACTTAGTATTCGTTTTTGGATATAGTGCTCCAAAACCAAGACCTTCAGTAAGATTTACCTGTAATATATCGGTGTTGCGGATACCAAATAAACGAGAAATATCGTCTATACGAGCTCCTTCAACTACTACATAGTTCAGACCGTCAGTATGCTCAAAGGTGAGAAAATCTTCACTAAGTAACTTGTCAGTATTGTTATAAGTACCATCATGAGAAGTGCCAGAACCATTGATGTAACCGTTCATTTTTACAGTTTGTCCATTTTTCATTACGTATTTCATATGGTCTACGCCTGCAGAAATCGTATAATGGTCGGAAATATGGTAACCGATATGAAAGTTAGTTTGAGGAATGGTCATCCGCAAAGGATTAATATAATCTATATGCCAACCTTTCGGTTTATCTACAGCCTCTACATCTTTGATGGTAAAGTTGTAATTGTTACCCGAGAAAGTAATATCGGAATTGGTATAATAGGCACGATTACCGCCCCAATAAAAGAAAAATTTACCCTTATTGTGGGTAGTGTAACGCTCAGTAGAAGCGTTTTGTGCAAAAGTAGTTAGTGTGCTAATGCCTAACAACATAGTGATAAAAATCTTTTTCATTAGTGATTATTTTTTTAGTTTTGAGGGCGCAAAAGTAACTATTAATTTTTTATTTACCAAGTTGTGTTTATTTTTTCTTTTCTATTTATCAATTCTTCTTGGGTTAAAAAATTTTTTTCTTCAAAATACAACTAAAAATAAAAAAGCAAATTCACACTTGTTTTGACTTTTTTGCTTGAATTGACTCCTAGTAAAGATATACTGCTATTTTTCTAAATCTCCCCCCATAGTATAAAGAAATTCATATACAGTTCCTTAGCAGAAAGTTTAGGATACAGATAACAAATGAGCTTTTTAGTAAGTTTCCCTTTGCTCATTCCTGCAAAAATAAGTTCATCACCCTTATAGATTGTTAGTTGCTTGGTTGCTGTTGAAAAATGCAAGGTAAGCACTTCATTGCCATTTGCATAGAAAAGGAAACTACTTACTACATCAATCACCCAAGGATATTCTTCTTTATAAACTGTTTTATCTTGCAATATTTTAAGCAATCGCTTTCCCTTGGATAGAGGCAGCCTCTTTCTTTTCTCAGTAATACGTTCTTCTTCAGGAGCACCAAGCCACGAAGTTTCTTTTGTCCAGCCCGTACGATGTATGACTGCAACACTATCTATTTTGCCCTGATAGAGCTTGCTAAAATCCATTGCTTTAGGATATTGCGCTAATACGAGACAAGGGAGAAGGAATAAGAATAAACTAAAAGTAGCTTTTTTACAACTGTGAAACATAACTATTAATATAATATTTCATCAGCAAAAAAAGAAAATTCTTCTGAGCCAAATTCTGTTGAGACTTGAAAGTTAATTAATAAATGTTGATCAAAAAAACTCTTTTTTACTTTTAATATTCCTATATCTCTCTTTACAGAAGGTAATATAGGATTATAACTTATTACTATGCCATTAATAATATTACTATTTTCAAAATATACTTGAATAATATTATTATTAATTTTTTGAATTTGAGTGGAATAGTGTATGCATTGTCTTAGCTTATTATCCATACTTACAAAACACTGTAATTTCTCAATACTTCCTCTTTCTCTTATATTAGATATATTTATATGAATATCATAAAAACGTCCAGAAAGTATGCTATTTAATGAAATATCTTCTTTTAAAACACTAAGCTCAATTTCAATATTTTTCTCCTTATTTTTATTTTCCACATATTCTGGTTTTTTACCAATAGGAGGTTTTTTATCTTTAGGTTCATTATAGATATTTCTTAATAATTCTTCTAACCTATCTTCAAAACTATTATCATTTCTCATATCAATATAGGTTCTACCAATCAAAAAATCTGGTATAGCATTATTATCATTTCCTTCTCTTAATAAAGGTATAAACTTAGTTGTACTAATATTTTTAATTGTTTCTGCAGCCATTATAGAAGATTCATATGCTACGCCCCCTTTAGGTTCTTCTGCATTAGATTTAGTTTTATAACTTGGAGTCATTATACAAATAACTCTATCAGAAATTTCTATTGATTTTCCCATAAAACTAGGAATAGGTTTTCCTAGTTCTAATTCCCATTGATCTAAGATTGCATCAATCCCTTTTTCTCGTAATTTTATAGCTAAATCCAAAACCCATTTTTTAAGAGCTTCACTATCCCAAGAATATGAAATGAAAACTTTAGGTGCATCTTCGTTGTTAGAAGATGACTTTTCATTACTTATCTCTTTAAAAGCCTTTTCTTCTGTTTTTTTAGGAGGAGTATTCCCAACTAAATCATCTAAAAAAGGAGAGGTATTCGATGAAATATTAATATTTGTATCTTGGTCATTTTTATCTAGTATCCTATCTTCTATAAAAATCTGAATGTTTATATATAATTGATAACGAGTGTCGTCATCCAAGAGATTTATCAAATCTTTATAATAATCAACCCTACTTGTGGAGAAAGGAGCTTTTTCTTTCCTATCTTCCATATATTGATTATATGAAGGAGGTATATTATCATATAAATCTAATATGAAACTATAGAATTTAGGACCTGAAATATAAAATATAGCTTTTCCTTCTTCCCCTATTGCTTTCCACAATTTATGGTAAGCTCTATCCCAATTAGTTTCCTCTTTTTCAGGAATAATCCAAGGTATATTTTGCATTAATGATATTTTTTCATCATCGTAAATGTATTGGTATCCTTTTTCTGTCAATCGTAATATTTTCCCTAAATCTTTCTCATAATCATAATATCCTGTATATTGTAATTCATTAAGAACCTTATAGAATAAATCTTGTTCTATAGGATTGAGATTCATTATGAACTTATCATATTTTATACTTTTTAGAGTGATAATCTGACCTGTTTTACATTTTTGTTCTCTAAATTTATCAAATATAAGCTCTGCTAATTCTCTTTCTGTTTTCATATCTATTTTTATTTACTCTGCAAATATACAACTAAAAACCAAAAAGGCAAGCCTAAGCTTGCCCTTTTAGTTTTTATTTTGAAAGATACATCTTCCTCCTTGTATAAATATCGTAGAAAGCATCATCTTTAAGGCTATCTATAAACAAGATACTTTCGCCGGTAGATTTCATTTCAGGACCGAGCTTCTTATCTACATTCGGGAATTTGTTGAACGAGAACACAGGTTGCTTGATAGCAAAGCCCTCTAAGTGCGGATTGAAATGAAAATCAGTGAGCTTCTTCTCTCCCAGCATTACTTTGGTAGCATAGTTTACATACGGCTCTTGGTAAGCTTTAGAGATAAACGGCACTGTACGCGAAGCACGTGGGTTTGCCTCAATGATATACACTATATCGTCTTTTACGGCAAACTGCACATTGATAAGCCCTACCGTATTGAGTGCTAAGGCTATTTTATGAGTATGATCTTTTATTTGTTGCAATACAAATTCACCCAAGTTGAACGGTGGCAAGGTAGCGTTACTATCGCCTGAGTGAATACCACAAGGCTCTATATGCTCCATAATACCAATGATATACACATTCTCGCCATCGCATATCGCATCGGCTTCAGCTTCTATGGCGCCGTCTAAATAGTGGTCGAGTAGGAGTTTGTTGTTAGGTATCTTACGCAAGAGGTCTACCACGTGGGCTTCCAACTCTTCTTTGTTGATAACAATCTTCATTCCTTGTCCGCCCAATACATACGAAGGACGCACGAGTAGTGGGAAATCCAATTCATCAGAGAGTTTTAATGCCTCATCAGCGGTTTCAGCTACCCCAAAGCGTGGATAAGGAATGTTATTCTCTTTCAGTAGCGTTGAAAAACTACCTCTATCTTCTGCTAAATCCAGTGACTGGAAGCTAGTACCTATAATTTTAATGCCATATTTATCTAATTTCTCAGCCAATTTGAGTGCTGTTTGTCCGCCGAGCTGTACAATTACGCCTTCTGGTTTTTCGTGCTGAATGATATCATAGATATACTCCCAGAACACTGGCTCAAAATAGAGCTTATCAGCTGTATCAAAGTCTGTGGAAACAGTCTCAGGGTTACAGTTTATCATTATAGTTTCATAACCACATTCTTTAGCCGCTAATACCCCGTGTACACAGCAGTAGTCGAACTCAATACCTTGCCCTATGCGATTAGGTCCTGAACCGAGAACTACCACCTTTTTGCGGTCGGTTACTATACTGTCGTTAGCTACGTATTCCTTGCCGTCAGCCGTGCGGATAGACGCCTCAAAAGTAGAATAATAATAAGGAGTTTGCGCCTTAAACTCAGCAGCACAAGTATCTACTAATTTGAATACACGGCGTATGTTGAGTTCTTCGCGTTTCTTGTGTACTTCGCTCTCCCAACAGCCCACCATATAAGCAATTTGTCGGTCGGCAAACCCTTTTTGTTTAGCTTCAAAAAGGAGTTCTTTAGGTAGGGTATCTATTTTGTAGCGTGATATTTCTTTTTCGAGCACACATAGTTCTTCGTATTGCTTGAGGAACCACATATCTATCTTGGTGATTTCGTGTATACGGCTCAGCGGAATACCCATCTGTACCGCATCGTAGAGCACGAATACCCTATCCCAGCTGGGGTAGGTAAGTTTCTCAATAATCTGTTCGTAATTCTTATAGCCTTTGCCATCAGCTCCCAAACCATTGCGTTTGATTTCGAGCGATTGGGTTGCTTTCTGCAATGCCTCTTGGAAAGAACGCCCTATACCCATTACTTCGCCTACTGATTTCATTTGCAAGCCTATAGTTCGGTCAGAGCCTTCAAACTTGTCAAAGTTCCAACGCGGTATTTTCACAATCACATAATCTAACGTAGGCTCAAAGAAAGCTGAGGTAGATTTGGTGATTTGGTTTTGCAGTTCGTCTAAATGGTAACCGATAGCTAGTTTGGTGGCAATCTTAGCAATAGGATAACCCGTAGCCTTAGAAGCCAAAGCGGATGAGCGCGATACACGTGGGTTGATTTCAATAGCGATAATATCTTCCTTTTCATCAGGCGACACGGCAAACTGCACATTGCAGCCACCTGCAAAATCGCCTATACTACGCATCATCTTAATAGCCATATCGCGCATATGCTGGAAAGTGCGATCTGATAGAGTCATCGCAGGGGCTACGGTAATAGAATCCCCAGTGTGGATACCCATAGGATCCATATTTTCGATAGTACAGATAATTGCCACATTATCGTTCTTGTCGCGCAAAAGCTCGAGCTCGTATTCCTTCCAGCCTAAAAGCGCCTTATCGATAAGCACCTCGTGGATAGGCGAGGCTTCCAAACCACGATTGAGGAGCATATCAAAATCTTCTTTTTTATAGACGATAGAAGCCCCGGTGCCACCTAAAGTAAAGGACGGACGTATTACGAGTGGAAAACCAAAGCGTTGCGCAATTTCTTTTCCTTTAAGGAAAGAAGTAGCCGTTTCGGACGGTGCCATAGGGATACCGATTTCATCGAGCAACACGCGGAATTTCTCGCGGTCTTCAGTGATTTGTATGGCATCAATATCTACCCCGATGATTTCTACCCCAAAGTCTTTCCAAATGCCTTTCTCGTCAGCCTCAATACAGAGGTTAAGCGCTGTTTGTCCGCCCATAGTAGGGAGAACGGCATCTATTTCGGGGTGTGCTTTTAGAATTTCCACCAATGACTTAGTGGTGAGAGGTTTCAGATAAACCACATCCGCCATAGACGGGTCTGTCATAATGGTAGCAGGGTTAGAGTTAATAAGGATGGTTTTAATACCGTCTTCGCGCAAAGAGCGCAACGATTGCGAGCCTGAGTAGTCAAACTCACAGGCTTGCCCAATGATGATAGGTCCTGACCCAATGAGCAGAACACAATGTAGGTCGTTTCTTTTAGGCATTTTTATATAGATATTGTGTGTTTTATTAAAAAAATAGCTACATTTTTCAAAAGAAAAACATAGCTATTGTATTATTAGAAAAGAATATCCCACCGTATCTCTTGAGAGTACTGCTTAAAGGGGTACAAGGGAGGGCTTGTGGCGTGATATTCATTTAACAATTAATAATTGAAAATTAAAAAGAGCGAAAAACGGGTCTCGAACCCGCGACCTCAACCTTGGGAAGGTTGCGCTCTACCAACTGAGCTATTTTCGCTTATCTTGTTTTAGTAAATTTGTAACTGATTGGTTTTCCATTTACGGGGGCAAAGGTACAAATTATTTTAAGAAAAGCAAAAAATAGGAGAGAAGAGGATAACAAAAAGGAAACCCTGCTAAGCTATGATGAAATTAATGTTAAATCAAGTGAAGCTATTGTCACTCTCATATATTTCATTTGTTAGGTGTATTTAGGTGTAGAAAGAATTTAGTATAATAAAGTTATTTCTTTAAGAGAAAAAGTCTTTATAACCCCTTGTTCCGTTTCTACAATTAATTTCCCAGAAGGTTCCACACCTCTTATAATGCCTGAAAAGTTCTTTTCTTGGCAAGAACGGAAAACGGATACTCTATTATTTAGTTGGAATAGGTACTTCTGGTAAATAGTATAAATGCTTTCGAAAGACTGTTGAGGAAGTGTAGAAAGGTTTGATTTTAATTCAGAAAAGATTAGTTTCATCACTTGTTCTACTTGAAAATCTTTGCCAGTTAATTTTTTTAAAGAAGAGGCTTTAGGTAAGCCATCGAAACTTGTTTGGTTAAGATTGAGCCCAATACCGATTATACATTTCTCAATTTTAGTTTTTCTAATAGTATTTTCTATTAATATTCCGCCTATTTTGTAACGTTGAGAAAGGATATCATTAGGCCATTTAATATTTATATTAGGAATGTTTAATTTCTCTAATACTTTCATTATTGCAATAGGTACAAGCATATTGAGCAAAAAAGCATCTTTTAAATCTAAATGCTCAGGAAGGAATAAAATACTAAAAGTAAGATTCTGATAGGGTTCACTTGTCCATTTTGTTCCATATTGTCCTATACCTGCAGTTTGCTGAGGAGTCCAGACCACTAAAAAATTAGGAAGAGAATCCTGAATATGTATTAAATTTTTTAAGTACTGATTAGTAGAATCAATGCTTTTTAAGGTAATGATGTTCATAAAAAGTAAAAAATAGTTATAAAAATTTGGTAGTATAAAAAAATGTAGTACATTTGCACCCGCAAGGTCAAAATAAGGCATAACAAAATAGATGGCGAGGTAGCTCAGGTGGTTAGAGCGTTGGATTCATAACCCAAAGGTCACGGGTTCAAATCCCGTCTTCGCTACTAAGATTAAACAAAAGAAAAAGAGTGGTTTATATTTGTAAATCACTCTTTTTTTATGCCTGAATTTACAAAAAACAAAACACATAGGAAACGCATACACTATGAAAAACAAAAGTCTCTACTCTAAACTCTGAATTTATAATGTAATAATGATGTCGCCACTTGGTAGGAACGGGCTCAAAAATCGTGCCATTCAAGTAGTTACGAAAGAGTATGATGATTAACTTTCTTAAAGATATTCTGCAAAGTATGTTTTATATGATGCTATGAGGCAAAAGACAACTAGATTATTAAGAGTGGTATTTGATAGTGGATGAGGTGGGTACTAAAAAAATCCTTTTTTATTTTTTCGTTACAATTATCTTTCGTACTTTTACGCCCTAAATTTAACTAATTATAATATTTGTATGGATAAAATGATGTTATATCTACCGTTAGTCCTTGCTGTTCTTGGACTTATCTTTATGATTACGAAAGCTTCGTGGGTGAACAAACAAACCACAGGCAACGAGCGGATGCAAAGCATTTCCAAAAGTATCAAAGAAGGTGCGATGGCATTCCTCAATGCTGAGTATCGTATTTTGACACTCTTTGTGATTATTGCCTCTATTGCTTTATTTATCGTTTCTCGTATGGTAGAAACTTCTCACTGGCTTATTGTAGTAGCTTTTGTGTGTGGAGCTTTCTTCTCTGCCTTAGCGGGAAATATAGGAATGCGTATTGCTACCAATGCTAACGTACGCACTACCGAAGCAGCTCGCACTAGCTTGCCAAAAGCTTTGAAAGTATCTTTTGGTGGTGGTACTGTGATGGGATTAGGAGTGGCAGGTTTGGCTGTATTGGGCTTGAGCTTGTTCTTTATCCTCTTTGTGAACACTTTCGTAGGAGGAGGCAAACCTTTCTACGACGAAATGACTCTCGTACTCGAAGCCTTAGCAGGTTTCTCACTCGGTGCTGAGTCTATTGCGCTCTTTGCTCGTGTAGGTGGTGGTATTTACACCAAAGCTGCCGACGTAGGGGCTGACCTCGTAGGTAAAGTAGAAGCTGGTATCCCTGAAGACGACCCTCGTAACCCTGCTACTATTGCCGACAACGTAGGTGATAACGTAGGTGACGTAGCTGGTATGGGTGCTGACTTGTTCGGTTCGTATGTGGCTACTGTACTCGCTTCAATGGTATTGGGTAACTATGTGATTAAAGATATAGCAACTGCCAATGGTGGTGCTTTCACCGATGCCTTTGGTGGTTTAGGCCCTATCTTATTGCCGTTAGTAATTGCTGGTGTAGGTATCATTGCTTCAATTATTGGTACTTTCTGTGTAGGTATCAAAAACAACGATGCTAAAGAAAAACAAGTACAAAGTTCACTAAATACAGGTAACTATGTAGCTTTAGCACTTACTTTAGTAGCTTGCTATTTTCTTATCGAATATATGTTACCCGAAACTATCCAAATGAGTTTCTTTGGTGAAGGAGTAAAAGAAATTGCAAGTATCAATGTATTCTACGCAACTATCGTAGGTTTGGCAGTAGGCTTGCTCATTTCAGCTATTACTGAACACTTTACCGCTTTGGGTAAAAAACCGGTATTGAATATCGTACGCAATTCATCTACTGGAGCTGCTACCAACATTATTGCAGGTTTGGCAACTGGTATGAAATCAACTTTTGGTTCTGTACTGCTTTTTGCTGTAGCTATTTGGGGTTCTTATGCCTTAGCAGGTTTCTATGGTGTGGCGATTGCAGCATCAGCAATGATGGCAACTACAGCTATGCAATTGGCTATTGACGCTTTTGGTCCTATTGCTGATAATGCTGGGGGTGTAGCCGAAATGAGTGAATTGCCAAAAGAAGTGCGTCAACGTACTGATATTTTAGACTCAGTAGGAAATACTACTGCTGCGGTAGGTAAAGGATTTGCTATTGCATCAGCAGCTCTTACCGCCTTAGCCTTGTTCGCTGCTTATGTGACCTTTACAGGCATTTCTGGTATCAATATTTTCAAAGCAAACGTATTAGCTGCCTTGTTTATCGGAGGTATGATTCCAGTAATTTTCTCAGCCTTGGCAATGCAATCAGTAGGGAAAGCTGCTATGGATATGGTGAACGAAGTACGTCGCCAATTCCGTGAAATTCCTGGTATTATGGAAGGTAAAGGTACTCCAGAGTATGGTAGATGTGTAGATATTTCTACCAAAGCTGCTTTGCGCGAAATGATGTTACCTGGTGCTATTACTATCATCACTCCTATTATTATCGGTTTTGTGATGGGTGCTGAAGCTCTTGGCGCTTATATGGCTGGTGTAGCTGTATCAGGGGTTGTATGGGCTATCTTCCAAAACAACGCTGGTGGTGCTTGGGACAATGCTAAGAAATCATTTGAAGCAGGTGTTGAAATCAACGGACAAATGACTTACAAAGGTTCTGACGCTCATAAAGCTGCCGTTACTGGTGATACTGTAGGTGACCCATTCAAAGATACTTCAGGCCCTTCAATGAATATCCTTATCAAACTCACTTGCTTGGTAGGTTTGGTAATTGCTCCTATCTTGGGTGGACATACTGCCGATGCTTCAGGTACTCCTATAGAAGCTCAAATTCGTCAAGGTGAAGGTGAGGGAGTGATGCCTGTGGAAGAAGTAGTAGTTATTGAAGAAGGTAAGCTTAACGCCGATGGTGACTTCGAGTACAATGTAGGTGATTTATTCCAATTGAGCCTTTTCGATAATACAATGTTAGAAGTAGGTAAAAATTCATCTGAAGCTCATCTTGTAAAATTGATAGAAGATAAAAACCTTACTACTCTAGAACAATTCAAAGATAACTGGATTACTTTGGATAGAACTTACTTCAAAACAGGTAGCGATGAACTTACTGAAGGTTCAGAACAACAATTAAAGAACATTGTAGCTATTTTGAAAGCTTATCCTAAAGCTGCTATTCGTTTAGGAGGTTATACTGATAATACGGGTAGTGTTGAAGGTAACAAAAAACTTTCAGAAAGACGTGCTAATTCAGTGTTAAACAAATTAGTGGCATTGGGTGCTAACAAAGCACAATTGAGCGCTCAAGGTTATGGTGCAGAACACCCTCTTTGTCCTGCTAACGATACTCCTGAGTGCAAAGCTAAGAACAGACGTATCGACATACGTTTGACTGCTAAATAACAAAATATTTTAGTTACTATATAACCTCAAAAGGGGTGTTTGAGGAACTTTTTTCTCGAACGCCCCTTTTATAATCACCTAAAAACTATGAAATTACCTTTATTTTTAGCAGCTATATTGCTCACTGCTTTGGTAGCTTGCAACGACTCAAAGACTTCAAAAATGACAGAGAATACAGATAACAATCCGCTATTGGTAGAAAGCACTTTACCTTATGGTGCTCCCGACTTCTCAAAAATTAAAGACGAGCATTATCGTCCTGCCCTGCTCAAAGGAATGGCTTTGCAAAACGAACGTATTGCCGCTATCGCTAATAACAACGAAACTCCTACTTTTGAAAATACGATTATCGCTTTAGAAAAAAGTGGGGTAGAGTTAGAGCGTGCTTCAGCGGTATTCAATGCCTTAACAGAGGCAAATACTAATGATACTTTAAAAGTATTGCAAAAAGAACTATCACCTAAGTTTGCTGAGCACGCCGATGGCATTCACCTGAACGAAAAACTCTTTGCGCGTATCAAAGCCTTATATGATAAACGTGATAGCTTGAAATTAGATGCTGAATCGCTTAAATTGTTAGAAAATTACTACGAAGATTTTGTAGTAGCAGGTGCTAACCTATCGGCTACTGATAAAGAAACTCTTAAAAAGTACAATAGTGAGTTAGCTTCTTTAGAAACTGATTTTAACCAAACGCTTTTAGAAGGTTCATTGGCAGCTGCTCAAACTATCAATGGTCAGAAAGTAGCGATTGTGAATACTACCCAGCAACCGCTCCTTAGTGAATTAGCCAACCGCAACGCTCGTAAACAATTGTTTGAAGCAAGCTGGAATCGCACCGATGGGGGAGCTCATAATACCAATGATATCTTAAAACGCATTGCTTTACTGCGCGCTAAAAAAGCTGAACTCTTGGGCTTTAAAAACTATGCCGAATGGAGCTTGCAACGCACTATGGCTAAAACACCTGCTGCTATTGCTCAATTCTTTAAAGATTTAGTGCCTGCTTCAGTAGGTAAAGCCAAAGCAGAAGCTAAAGAAATACAAGCGCAAATCGCCAAAACGGGAGGTAATTTTACTTTAGAACCTTACGATTGGAACTTCTATGCCGAACAAGTTCGCAAAGCTAAATACGACCTCGATGAGAATGAAATCAAACCTTATTTCGAATTGAAAAATGCTCTTGAAAATGGTGTATTCTATGCAGCTACTAAACTTTATGGCATTACCTTTAAAGAACGCAAAGATATACCCGTATATCACCCCGATGTATTGGTGTATGAGCTTTTTGAAGAAGATGGTACGCCATTAGGACTTTTCTATGGCGATTTCTTTGCTCGTGAAAGCAAACGCGGTGGTGCGTGGATGAGCAACTTTGTAAACCAATCTAAATTATTAGGCACTAAACCTGTTATTTACAATGTGTGCAACTATGTAAAACCTGCCGAAGGTAAACCTGCTTTGCTTACTTACGATGAACTTACTACGCTCTTCCACGAGTTTGGTCACGCATTGCATGGTTTCTTTGCTAACCAACAGTATGCAAGTTTATCAGGAACAGCAGTAGCACGTGATTTTGTGGAGTTCCCTTCGCAATTCAATGAGCATTGGGCTTTGTATCCTGATATTCTTAAAAACTATGCAGTACATTACGAGACCAAACAACCTATTCCACAAGCTCTTATTGATAAGATAAAAAAAGCGAGCACCTTCAATGAGGGCTATGCTTTTACCGAAGTTTTGGCTGCTGCCAATTTAGATTTGCAATGGCATACTATTCCTTCGGATACTATCATCAATAATGTAAGTGATTTTGAGAAGAAAGCCCTTGAAAGAACAGGCTTATGGGTGAAAGAAGTACCTCCAAGATACCGTTCGTCTTACTTTGCTCATATTTTTGGCGGAGGCTATGGAGCAGGCTATTACTCTTACCAATGGACAGAAATGCTTTGCCACGATGCCTACCAATGGTTTGAAGAAAACGGCGGTCTTACTCGTGCTAATGGACAACGTTTCAGAGATTTGATACTCTCCAAAGGCAATACAATGGATTACGAAAAAATGTATTTAGCCTTCAGAGGGAAAGCTCCTGCTATTGAGCCACTACTCAAAGCACGTGGGTTGAAGTGATAAAAAAGCAGGTTACAATAACCTGCTTTTTTGTTTTTTATAATATCTACTTTTATCCTCCAAACCAACCTTCACGGTCTAAACTACGATATTGAATAGCTTCGCCTATATGATGAGGTTGTACTTCTTCTGACTTTTCTAAATCGGCTATTGTACGCGCTACTTTTAAAATACGGTCATAGGCACGTGCAGAAAGGTTGAGACGCGTCATAGCATCTTTTAGTAGGGTTAAAGAATCCGTATTTACTTTACAAAATTTCTGTATTTGTTTAGTATTCATTTGAGCGTTATAGTGAATATGTTCATATTCTTTGAAACGTTCTGTTTGGATATTTCGAGCATCTATCACCCGTTTACGGATATCACGACTACTTTCACCTTTTCTATCATCTGAAAGTTTTTCAAAGGGTACAGGATTTACTTCTATATGAATATCTATTCTATCTAATAGAGGTCCTGAAATTTTACTTAAATAGCGTTGCATTTCAGCAGGTGTAGAAGTAACAGGAGCATCGGGGTCGTTAAAATACCCGCTTGGACTTGGATTCATACTTGCTACTAACATAAATGAAGCGGGGTAAGTAACTGAAAACTTTGCTCTAGAAATAGTAACTTCTCTATCTTCTAAAGGTTGTCGCATTACCTCGAGAACAGCTCTTTTGAACTCTGGTAACTCATCAAGAAAAAGTACTCCATTATGTGCGAGAGATATTTCACCTGGTTGAGGGTAAGTACCTCCTCCTACGAGAGCTACGTCAGAAATAGTGTGATGAGGACTACGGAAAGGACGATGGCTCATTAAGCCTGTGTCCCTAATACGTCCTACTACACTGTGTATTTTAGTAGTTTCAAGAGCTTCGTGAAGTGTCATCGGAGGAAGAATGCTAGGTAAACGCTTAGCGAGCATTGTTTTTCCTGAACCAGGAGGGCCTATTAAAATAACATTATGTCCACCAGCAGCAGCTATTTCCATACAACGTTTTACAGTTTCTTGACCTTTTACATCTGCAAAGTCAAATTCAGGAGATTCTAAATCTCTGTAAAACTCTTTGCGTGTATCTATTTCGATAGGTTGTAATTCTTTTTCTCCATTAAAAAAATCTATGACTTCTTTTATATTTTCTACACCATAAACGTCCAAATTATCTACTATAGCAGCTTCTTTAGCATTTTGCTTAGGAAGAATAAATCCTTTGAATCCTTCTTTGCGTGCTTGAATAGCAATGGGTAGTGCTCCTTTAATGGGTTGCAAACTGCCATCTAAGGATAGTTCTCCCATAATGATATATTTTTCTAATTCTTCACTTTGTATTTGCCCGTTAGCTGCTAAAATACCAATTGCAAAACTTAAATCATAGGCAGAACCTTCCTTACGCATATCGGCAGGAGCCATATTGATGGTTATCTTTTTACCTGGAATTTTATATCCATTGTTTTGCAGAGCAGCTGCTATACGATAATTACTTTCTTTAATAGCTATATCGGGTAATCCAACCAAATGATAGCCAATACCTTTATCGATATTTACTTCAATAGTAATTGTGCTGGCTTCTACACCAAATACAGCACTTCCGTAAATTTTTACTAACATTTCTGTGGCTAATTTTTGCACAAAGGTAAAACATTCTTTGTAAATGAGCAATTTTATTTCAAAAAATAATCTACAATATAGTTAACAAAAGTTCAAGATAAGAGAATATAGCTCTTGCACTACAGGAAGCCGTAGCACGGCAAGGAATTACAAAGTAGATTAGAACTTTTATAAAAGATAAAAAAACGAAATTATAAATAACAAAGAAAGATGCTTTTTGCTTGAGGAAATCTTATGGTTAGCTTATAGAGAGCTTATAGGAAGCTTATACGAATCTTGGAAGATTGGTATACAAAGACTATGTAAGTGACTAAAAATGAATAGTTAAGAGTGAAGAATTAGGGGTGATTTTAGAGTAATAAAACGAAATAAAAGCAAAGAAGAGATGAAGAAAGATTTCTTAGATGAAAATTGTAGCAACGCAAAGGAGATTGAAAAATAGTATTTTGTTGTTTCGAGCCGGCGTTAAGTAAGTATATAAACAAAATAACGCAGGACGTAAATCCTGCGTTATTCCGAACATAAATTTTAATACAAAATGAAACAAATTCTCGTGATCACGACAGGATTCGAACCTGTGACCGTCTGCTTAGAAGGCAGATGCTCTATCCAACTGAGCTACGTGACCTCTATTCCAAAAAAAATATTTCAAAAATGCCACACAAAAGGAAACATTTATGAAATATCTTATTTTGTCGGGGCGGCAGGATTCGAACCTGCGACCTCCTGGTCCCAAACCAGGCGCGATGACCGGACTACGCTACGCCCCGAATTTATATCTAACAATTTGTATTAGATGCGGAGAGACTGGGACTCGAACCCAGGCGACGGTTACCCGCCGACAGATTAGCAATCTGCTCCGTTACCACTCCGGCACCTCTCCAATTTTGAAAGCTCCTTTGCTTTTGCGGTTGCAAATGTATAACAACTTTTTATTCTGTACAAATATTTTAGAAACTTTTTTGTACATTTTTTATCAATCTAATAATTATCAAATACTTAAAAATAGTAAAATCTTCTTTATATCCGTTCATCTAGGAGGAAAAACAATACCATAACCTGTACCGTTATTAAAAGTTGCTCCTGAGGGAAGTTCCATTGAGGTGCCTGTAGTAGACCAATCCCATAGTTTTGTTTCATCATCTGTAATGGTATTAGAAGTTTTATTATATTTCTTACCATTGAGAGGATAATAAAGCAGTAAATCATTTGTAGGTTTAAGAGTACTCCACAACTGTAATTGTATTTCTTTTTGGGTTAGGGCTCGTTTCCACAAACGCACCTCTCTCAGAAGCTCATTAGCTCCTGCAAACCATAAATCTTTTACATAAATTCTACTATTAGTATTTGCTGTTTTAGAACCTACCTCTTTTCCTTCTACATATACACGCAGGGTATTGCCATCACAGGTTACTGCAATAGGATACCATTTATTAGTTTGTGCCTTAAATACCTCAGCAGGTATTAATTTTGAAATACCCGAAGCTTTTACGTCTAATTGATTGTTTGTAAAGCCTATTTCAACTTGATGAGTATTAGATGTTACTCCTACTATTGGGTTGCTTCCTATGAGATTTGAGCAATTAATTGTAGCTTCAAAAGTCCATTGAGAGAGCTCGTTATTAGATAGAGCTTCTCCCGTAGTAGCTTTTGTAGTTGCCATACTCAATACCTTTGTTCTTGTTTCTTTATGGACTACTAAAAGCAAACGGTCTTGTCCTGCAATAGCTTCAATATTATTTCTACCTCTTATTTGTATGGGTAGCGCATACACTTCGTTGTTAGGAAACGTTAGTTCACTAATGGTAATATCAATAGGAGTTTCTGTTTCATAAGTATTGAAGATAGCATTTTCATCAATACTATATTTATCAGTAGGTAAGAGTTTGTAATCCGTACCATATTGTGCATTATAGTCGGTTAAGGTTTGAGCATCACCTGTGATAAGCTGAGCTGATACTATCTTACCAGCAGCTCTTATCAGTTTCACCTTTAAGTTTTGAATCTTGTTATCTTGGTATTCTTGTACGTACACTTCAACGACGTTATTGCCATCGAGAAATACTCCCTGATATACATTGGGAGCTTGAGGCGTTTTGTCAGTAGTTTCGTCTTGACAAGCTATTACACTTAGTAAGCCAAGTATTAAAAATATCTTTTTCATCTTTGTAGAATTTTAGAATTGCATTTTCACATTAAGTCCATAGCTTCTTATGGAAGGCAACATAAATTTGTCGTATCCACTGCCATAAGTACCTACAGAAGGCACTATTTCGGGGTCAAAAGATGCTTTGTTATAGAGCATTAGCAGGTTATGACCTACTAATGACACACTGAGGTCTTTTAAGCCTTTTACAATGAATCCTTCTCTAAAATGATAAGTAAGGGCAACTTCTTGTAGACGAATATTGGTAGCCGAATATTGATAATCAGAAGCTGTTCTATTAGCTATGAAAGTAGCATAGTTAGCTCGGTTATCGGCAGAGGCTTTAGACACTCCATAGCGATCGAAATAACGTTCTGTTTCTGAAAGAACTATTCCTCCCAAACGCGCTTTAAACAAGAAATTCAAATCGAAATTCTTATAACTCATCTTTCCTTGCCAGCCTAGTAGCCAATCAGGATTGGTAGAGCCTAATTTGTTGCCATTCGCATCAAATATATCGCCTATTTCACCACCTTCATGTAAGGTATACATACCATTGGCTATCTCGTGAGGTAAACTCACAATCTTGTTCTTATTAGTAGAAGCAACAAGCTGAGTTTCCCAATTTACCCCTTTAGAAGTATTAGGATAAGTATACCTTAAAGCAACTTCTGCTCCTTGATTTTGCACTTCACCTGCTTGTTGCCATACAATAGGTACTAATTGATTATTAGTACGAGTATGATAGAAAGTAGCGTTAAAAGAAAGATTGTTAAACCATTGGGTATCCAAGCCTACTTCATAAGAAGTAGTACGTTCTAACTGTAAATCAGTAGAGTAGTTAGGCAAACTATACGCATCACCTAACCAAGAGCGAGACGTTTCAGCTACCCCTAAGCCCGCATAACTCATAGGAGCTGCTACTTGGCTGTAACCACCACGCAATTTTGCAAAACTTAATATGCTTTTATCTATACCTATAAATTGATGTAACAATGCCGAAACACCTACTGATGGACTGAAGACCTTATTTTTACTTGTAAAGAGATAATCGGACGGTTTATCAGTACGACCTGTGAGAGTGAGATAAATCTTAGATTGCCAACCTATTTCAGCTATTGCAAAGAAGGCTGTGTTATTCCGTTTTCCCCACAATGGGTGGGTTATAGCTGTAGGAGCTGTGATATTGGTTTGAGTAAAATTATTTATGTTATACAGATTACCTTTGTAACCTTCTACTTGAGTGTTATGCCTTTCATACGAAGCTCCTAAATGAACATCTAAACTGAAGTCATTCGATAAATTTTTATTGTAATGTAAGAGCACATCGGCATATTGTTGTTTGAAAGTCTCTTTCCAATGAGCATAATAACCATTAACGCCTGCATAAGCGAGAAGCGTAGAAGCATAACGCTTATCGTCCATTGTAGAGGTAGTATTATCTATACGGAAGCGTGCTACTACGTCTAAATCTCCTATAATTTTATAGCTTACTTTGCCTGAAAACATATATCGGTCTTTAGTAGTAGGACGTAAATTTCTGTACGCTATCCAATAAGGATTTTGGATATTTTCACCTAAGTTAGCCGGTGTATCGGGCGTACCTGAACCTGCAATCCAATATTGCTTAGCATAACCTGCGATAGCATCATAACGTTCAAAATAACGTTCTTGACCAAATTGTTCTCCTCTTGGGTATAAGTACAAGCCCACTATAGGATTGAAAACGATACCAGAGGCTACTTGATTGCGTTCATACTGACGGATATAGTTCCCCGAAAGGTCTATCCGTAAAGCATCATTTAGCAAAGAAGTGCTATTGTGCAAATAAGCATTATAGCGGTTATATACGCTGTTAGGCACTATACCACCTGATTGTAAAGAAGCTAATGAAGCGTAAGTTTTATTCTTACCTCCCTTAAAATCTATACCTCCTGAAATGCTTACTGCATTCTGGTACACGTGTCCGGTTTTATAAAAATCATTTATATTAAAAGAAGTACCCTTAGGCAAAGCACGAGTGGACAGTGAAGTGTATTGCCCTAACTCATTGCCATATGTTTCTTGAAACTCAGGCTTTGTGAGTTTATTTACAAACTCTATTGAAGAAGAAAGGTTAATTTTAAATTGGTTACTTTCAGCTTTTTTAGTGCGAATGAGTACCACACCATTGGCAGCTGAAGCTCCATAGAGTGCTGCTGCTTGCGCTCCTTGTAATACAACTACTTCTTCAATATCCTCAGGATTAAGGTCAGAAATACCTTCGCTGGTATCTCTACCATCACCTCCAATACCTCTTTCAGCTTGGTTAGCGATGGGCATTCCATCTATCACGTACAGTACATTATTATCACCAAAGAGAGAACGAGCTCCACGCATAGTAGCTTTTGTAGCCCCACCAATACCCGTAGCACTCCGCTGGATGTGCAAACCTGCAACCTTACCATCAAGACTATTTACAAAATTTGCTTGCTTGACTTGAGTGAGGTCCTTGTCTGAAACTTTTTGTTGTTGATAGGGTAAAACTTCCCCTTCTTGATAAATTCCTAGAGCAGTAGAATATTTTGGCTTACCTATTAGGATATGATCAATATGCTCTATTATTTGAGGCTTTAAGACTACCTTAAAGTTAATATTCCTATTTTTACCCTCTACTTTTCTTTGCTGGGGTTCATATCCTAAAAAACTAAACTCAAGTACATCACCTACTTTAGCTTTGAGCTCAAACTTACCATCTGTATTAGTTGAAACGTCTTTAGAAGCTTTCGTTGAACGTGTGTTTTTAACAACTACCGCAACCGATGACATAGGTTGATTGTTCTCATCGAGAACTTCCCCAGTAATGTTTTTCATCTGTGCTTGAACAGCTCCTACAAATAGGAACAGCGAGATTAATAAAAGTTGTATTTTCTGTTTCATAGTGTTTACATATAAATATACTCCGCAAAGGTACAACTTTTATTCACTTATACAAAATTTTTACACATTATTTTAAAATATAAGTTCTATATTTTTAGAGATAAGATTAAAAGAAGGTAAGGAAGCTAAATTATTAGTATAGAAAAGATGTTGTCTTAATAAGAATTATATTATGATGATTACTTGTGAAAAGAGTTTAATCCTTCAAAAGGCTTAGCCCTAATTTTACATACTGATTTTAAGGTTTAATTATCTTAGATACTCGGCAGTGAAACTCTTCTTGTTTTTAGCTACCTCTTCTGGAGTACCAAAGGCTATTACTTCGCCACCTGCTTTCCCTCCATCATACCCTATATCTATGATATAATCTACTTTTTTGATGACATCGAGGTTGTGCTCTATCACTAAAACAGTATTACCTTTATCTACCAAACGATCGAGTACTTCGAGGAGTACCTTCACATCGTCAAAATGTAGCCCTGTAGTAGGTTCATCTAATATGTAAAAGGTATTTCCTGTATCAATTTTCGATAGCTCAGTAGCCAATTTTACCCTTTGGGCTTCCCCTCCCGATAAAGTAGTAGATTGCTGTCCGAGGGTAATATATCCTAAACCTACCTCTTCAATAGTTTTTAGTTTGCGATATATTTTAGGAATGGGTTCAAAGAATTTTACGGCCTCACTTATGGTCATATCTAGCACATCGGCAATAGATTTTCCTTTGTAGCGCACCTCAAGCGTTTCGCGGTTGAAACGTTTTCCTTTGCAGGTCTCGCAAGGCACATATACATCGGGTAGGAAATTCATCTCAATCACTTTTAAGCCTGATCCCTCACAACTTTCACATCTTCCCTCTTTTACATTGAAACTAAATCTACCTGGTTTATAGCCACGTATTTGTGCTTCAGGTACTTGGGTGAAAAGGTTACGTATCTCACTGAAAACACCTGTGTAGGTAGCAGGATTTGAACGTGGCGTGCGCCCAATAGGTGATTGGTCGATATCGATTACCTTATCAATATGTTCTAAGCCTTCAATACTTTTGTAAGGCATCGGTTTTTTTATGCCATTAAAGAAGTGAGCGTTTAAGATAGGATACAGTGTCTCGTTAATAAGCGTTGATTTTCCACTTCCCGATACGCCTGTTACCCCTATCATTACCCCTAAGGGGAATTTTACGGTTACGTTCTTCAGATTGTTGCCTGTACAGCCTTTTAGGATAATTTCTTTGCCGTTGCCTTTGCGCCTTTGAGTAGGTATTTCAATTTGTTTTCTCCCACTCATATAGTCAGCGGTGATGGTATTTGCTTTTAGCAACTCTTTAGGCGTTCCTTGAAAGATAATATCTCCTCCATTTACGCCCGCTTTAGGTCCTATATCTACTACATAATCGGCTTCTTGTATCATTTCTTCATCGTGTTCTACCACGATTACTGAGTTACCAATATCTCTAAGTGATTTTAGTGAGTTGATAAGCCTTTTGTTATCTCGCTGATGCAAACCAATGCTAGGTTCATCAAGTATATAGAGTACCCCTGTGAGTTGTGATCCTATCTGTGTTGCCAGTCTGATGCGCTGTGCTTCTCCTCCCGATAATGATTTAGAACTTCGGTTAAGGGCTAAATAAGTAAGTCCTACATCTATGAGGAATTGAAGTCGGGTGGTGATTTCTTTGATGATTTCTTCTGCTATTTTGTGTTGTTTGGTAGAGAGATGTTTGGGTAGTGATTTGAACCACGCCAATAAATCAGTGATATCTAAAGCCGAGAGTTCAGCTATATTTTTATCAGCTATTTTAAAGTAAAGCGCTTCTTTACGTAAGCGAGTGCCGTGGCAATCTTCACAAGGAATGGTATCCATAAACTCTTCAGCCCAGCGCTTGATAGCTGCCATATCGGCATTTTCGTGCTGACTTTTGATGAAGTTGATGATACCTTCGAAATCAATTTCAAAATTACGTGTAATGCCCAAGACTTCCGATTTGATAGCGTATTTATCTTTACCTCCATATAGAATGATATCCATTGCTTCTTTTGGAAGACTATTTATTGGGTCGGAGAGTTTATGACCGAACTTTTGTACAATGAGCGCTAATTGTTTGAATATCCAAGTGTTCTTTTGCTCTCCTACCGCTGTAATTCCACCGTTCTTGATAGAGATAGAAGGATCAGGGATAATTTTGGAGAGGTTGATTTCTTGCACTTCACCCAACCCATTGCAGTGCGGGCACATTCCTTTAGGAGAATTGAATGAGAAAGTATTAGGTTCAGGAAGAGGATATGAAATGCCCGAAGAAGGACACATCAAATGTCTGCTGAAATAGTGAGCCTTTTTTTGGTCGTGTTCTAAAACCATTAACACATCGTTGCCGTAGTTCATTGCAATTTTGATACTTTCTTGCAGGCGTTTTTGGGTGTCATCAGTATCGTCTATTTGCATACGGTCAATCACGATTTCAATATCGTGTGTTTTGTAACGGTCGAGCTTCATACCTTTTTCGATATCACGAATTTCGCCATCGGTACGCACCTTTACAAAGCCTTGTTTAGCAATCTGCTCAAAAAGCTCGCGGTAATGTCCTTTTCTAGATTGAACCACGGGCGCTAATAGGTTAATGCGTTTGCCTTTGTATTCTTTGGTAATGAGTTCCTGAATTTGGCTATCGGTATAACTCACCATCTTTTCGCCTGTTGCATAGCTATAAGCATCGGAAGCACGGGCAAATAGCAGGCGCAAGAAGTCGTAGATTTCGGTGATAGTACCCACCGTAGAACGCGGTGATTTGGAGGTAGTTTTCTGTTCGATAGCAATCACAGGTGATAATCCGTCGATTTTATCTACATCAGGGCGCTCTAATCCCCCGAGAAACTGGCGAGCATAAGCCGAGAAAGTCTCGATATAACGGCGTTGTCCTTCGGCATAAATAGTATCGAATGCCAAAGAGGACTTGCCACTACCAGAAAGCCCTGTAAAGACGACAAGCTTTTCGCGAGGTATGGTAAGGTCTATATTTTTGAGGTTATGCACCCGTGCGCCTTGAACTTCAAGTACATCAGTGGGAGTTACATTATTTGTTTTCTTTTTCATTTAGTGACTATTATAGAGGCTACCATAAGTAGCCTATGATTAAATAATTAGGCGATACTAATCTTTCTATGCATCTAATAACTGCATTACTTTTAAGGCTTGATACACAGTATTGATTCCTTCAAAAATAAGGAGCAAACGCAACCCGTTACGGGTTTCTTTCTCTTGCATACGACACCTGTTAGGGTAACGTTGTACAAAGAGTAGCACCTTTTGAAAACGCTCACTTTGGTAAAATGGACTGTTTTGGTCGGAGATAAAATAGCCTGTCATCTTACCGTTTTTCATCACGAGCTTTTCAATTCCCATACGAGTAGCCAACCATTTCACTCGCACACTGTTGAGCAAGTCGATAGCTTGGGGAGGAAGTTTGCCAAAACGGTCGGTAAGATTCCGTTGGTACTGCTGTAAAGCTTCCTCATTGGGTAAATTACTCAGTTCATTATAAAGATTGAGTCGTTCTGCCACTCTATTGACATAGGTATCCGGAAAGAGCAATTCAAAATCGGTGTCTATTTGAGTATCGGTGAGGTAAGTTTTATCTTCTTCGGCAGTGTGATATAGTTCTGAGAACTCATTTTCTTTGAGCTCTACTATAGCTTCTTGCAATATTTTCTGATAAGTTTCGAAGCCTAACTCATTGATAAATCCACTTTGTTCCCCGCCTAAGAGGTCTCCAGCTCCACGAATTTCTAAATCCTTCATAGCAATATTTAACCCGCTTCCCAAATCAGAGAACTGAGCTATAGCTTCAATACGCTTTCGAGCACCATCACTCATCGCTACCAACGGAGGGGTGATGAAATAACAAAAAGCTTTTTTATTACTTCTACCTACACGTCCACGCATTTGATGTAAATCGGATAAGCCAAAATTATGTGCATTATTGATAAAGATGGTATTAGCATTGGGTACATCTAAACCATTTTCAATGATAGTAGTAGCTACTAATACATCGTAAGCACCGTCCATAAAGGCTAACATTGTTTCTTCTAATTTTTTTCCGTCCATTTGTCCGTGACCAATGGCTACACGGGCATCGGGTAATAGGCGTTGAATCATACCTGCTACTTCCTGAATATTCTCTACACGGTTGTGCATAAAGAACACTTGTCCGCCTCGCTGAATTTCATAACGAATGCCATCGCGTATTATCTCTTCGCTGAAAGGAACTACCTGAGAATCGATAGGGTAGCGGTTAGGGGGTGGTGTATTGATTACTGATAGGTCGCGAGCTGCCATTAAGCTGAACTGTAAGGTTCGGGGGATAGGTGTAGCAGTGAGGGTGAGCACATCGAGGTTTTCTTTGAGAGTTTTGAGCTTATCCTTTACGCCTACACCAAACTTTTGCTCTTCGTCTACTATCAGTAGACCTAAATCTTTATAAGCTACTTTTTCGCCTACTATCTGATGAGTTCCGATGATGATATCTAACTGACCATTTGCCAGTTCTTCTAAGATGATTTTTTTTTCTTTAGCTGTGCGGAATCGGTTAAGATAATCAATGCGCACAGGGAAGTCTTTCATACGCTGGCTAAAGGTTTGAAAGTGCTGAAAAGCGAGTACCGTAGTAGGTACTAATACCGCTACCTGCTTGCCGTTGTCTACCGCTTTGAAGGCAGCGCGAATAGCTACTTCGGTTTTTCCAAACCCAACATCACCACACACCAATCTGTCCATAGGTTTTGGACTCTCCATATCTGCTTTTACTTCGGCAGTAGCTTTGCTTTGGTCGGGTGTATCTTCATATAGGAAAGAGGCTTCCAGTTCGTTCTGCATATAGCTGTCGTGAGAGTATGCATACCCTTTAGATTCCTTACGTTTAGCATACAACTGAATCAAGTTGAAGGCTATTTCCTTCACTCTTGTTTTTGTCTTCTGCTTGAGCGCCTTCCAGGCTCCAGAACCTAATTTGTATATCTTGGGTGGCTTGCCGTCCTTACCGTTGTATTTAGTGATTTTATGTAGGGCGTGAATGCTTACGAATAGGACATCGCGGTCGCCGTAAATCAGTTTGATAGCCTCTTGTTGCTTGCCTTCAACCTCTATCTTCTGTAATCCAGCAAACTTACCAATACCGTGGTCGATGTGGGTTACATAGTCGCCTACTTCTAATTGCATTAACTCTTTGAGCGTGATAGCTTGTTTTTTAGCATATCCGTTCTTCAGCTGGAATTTGTAGTAACGCTCAAATATTTGATGGTCAGTAAAGACATTCAGCTTGTGCTCATTATCTATAAAGCCTGCGTGTAGAGAAAACAATAGTGTTTGGTAATGCACTTTTTGTTCCATCTCCTCAAAGATGTCGTGGAAGCGTTTGGCTTGTTGCTCACTGCCACAGAGGATATAGTTTTGGTATCCCTCAGTGTGTTTATCGTTTAAATAACTGATAAGTAGCTCGAATTGCTTGTTAAATGAGGGCTGTGGTGTAGTGCGGAAAACAATCTCTTTTTCGCCTTTGGAGAAAGATGAGGGAAGATTTATATTTATTTGCTGAAATCTCCCCATTTGGTTTAATAAATCTTCTGATTGACAATATAGCACATCGGGTGTACTGTGTTTTACTTCATTAGGAAGCTTTTCGTAAATGTCAGTAGCTTTAGTGAAGAGCTTGTCGATTTTTGCTCCAAAAGTAGATGTTTCCTTAGATATTAAAAGGGTCTGTTCGCTGATATACTCTAAAAATGACTGACGTACCTCATTACCTTCTTTGTTTTCGACGTTAGGGATAATAGTAATCTTAGAAAGCTGTGTTGTTGAGAGCTGTGTTTCGACATCGAAGGTGCGAATACTTTCTACTTCATTGCCAAAGAATTCAATGCGGTAAGGTTCGTTATTTGAGAAAGAAAAAACATCAACAATCCCTCCGCGTACTGAAAACTCGCCAGGTTCGGTTACAAAATCAGTGCGATTGAAATTATAGGAGAAAAGCACTTCGTTCAAGAGTTCAATGGTTAGTTGGTCTCCTTTGCTAATCTTTAAGGTATTTTGCTCCAATTGCTTACGAGTGATAACTTTCTCGAAGAGCGCTTCGGGGTAGGAGACTACTATCAGAGGTTGCCCACTATTGCTCAGCCGATTGAGCACTTCAGCACGCAGTAACACGTTGGCATTATCGGTATCTTCAATTTGATACGGACGGCGATAGCTATCAGGAAAGAAGAGTACTTGTTCGCCTACTAAGGTCTCTAAGTCGTTTAACAAATAGGCACTTTCTTCTTTGTCGGGCAAGAGTATCAATAGCGGACGCTTGGTATTAGTATAAACATTAGCTATGAGTAAGGACAGAGAAGCCCCTGCCAAACCATTGGCAACGGTATTATGATGTGCTTTAATTTCAGTTAATAAACTTTTATAAGTACTATTTTCTGCGAATAATTGTAATAACTCTTTCACAAATAGGGATTATGATTACAAAGTGCAAAGGTACGCATAAATTAGGAATTAACAACTAATTCATTACAGTTGTTGTAAGCTATTTTTTGCATATACAAAAGTTCTTCCAAAACCTTATTGATATCTTTTTCAGGGAACGGCAATGCGATAAAGAGCTCATTGGGGGTTATAGGTTTAGACTTCAATAAACTCCAAACCGCTTTTTTAACCTCTTTTTTATCAACTTTTGAAGGAGGTAGTTTGGCAATACAATTTGAACATACTCCACAAGGCTTCTCGGATTTTTCACCGAAGTATTCTAAGAGCTGAATGTTGCGACAAGTATCCTCATTTTGAAGATAGCGGAATACTGCTTCTTGCAAGCTTAGCTTGGTGTGATTGTACTCTTTTAAGTTTTTAGAAATACTATTGATAGTGCGATCATCATCACGAGGCACATTAAAGACAATTTGAATATCAGAAGCTTCGTTTTTTAAGATAGCCATTCCATCGTTGTGCAAATGTTCTAAATTTTTGATGATATCACGATAGTCGAGTTCTGTGAGTTCAGTGATTTTTTCCATCTCCAAAGCTATAGGCTGACTGTAGATAAGAGGGTAAGACCTTATGAGATAGATAACAAGATTTTTTAGATAACGATGCGTTTGTAAATAAGTAATAAGTTGAGGGGCAGGAGCTGTAATATGCAAAGTAACCTTCTTGTAAAATTGCTGGCTGAGTGAAATAATAGACATTCGGTCTAACACCTGCAAACCATTATAGGACTTTATGGGCGATAGCTGATAACGCTTCCAGAAGTCGGGGAAAAAGAAACTAAAAACCCCTTCTTGTCCTTCACCTATTGCTATTTGAAAATAAGCATTAAGTTTCGCATAAAGTAGCTTGAGAAAAGGAATGTCTACCAAGTAGTCTTTTAGCAGTTTATTAGCATTTTCAACGTCGATTTTACCATAGAATAGGATAGCTTCGGCTGGGTTACCATCGCGACCTGCACGTCCAGCCTCTTGAAAATAGTCCTCTAAGGTTTGAGGTATATCCCAATGAATTACGAAACGCACATCAGGTTTGTCTATCCCCATTCCGAAAGCATTGGTAGCTGCCATTACACGCACATCGTTCAGCAACCACATACTGAGCTTTTTATTCTTTTCTTCGGCAGGAAGACCTCCGTGAAAATAGGCTGCTGAGATACCGTGATTCTGCAATAGTTCAGCCAATTGTATGCAACCATTTCTGCTGCGCAAGTATACGATAGCACTTCCTTCGGTCTTTCTTAACAGTTGTAGTAACTCGTGCCATTTATCGGAAACCTTATACACTTTGTAAGCGATATTAGGGCGTGCTAAAGAAGTAGTGATAACAGTAGCATTTTCTATACCTAAATGATGTAAGATATCTTGCTGTACTTGATGCGTTGCCGAAGCTGTGAGTGCCAATAATGGGACGTTAGGAAATTCTTCTTTCAGCCATTTACACTGTAAATAAGCAGGACGAAAATCTTTACCCCAATGTGATACACAATGTGCTTCGTCTATCACTATTAAGTTAATAGACATTGCTTTGAGATAAGAGCGCACCAATTCCTGTTGCAGACGTTCAGGGGACAGGTATAAGAATTTATATTGCCCATAGAGAGCATTGTCTAGCAAGCGTTCCAACTCAGAGTAGGGGAGACCTCCCGCTAACGATAGTGCACGTATTTCTCTATTTTTAAGCGCCTCTACTTGGTCTGTCATTAGGGCTACTAAGGGAGAAACAACTATACAGATGCCTTCTTTCATCATAGCAGGCACTTGAAAAGTAATAGACTTTCCTCCACCCGTAGGCAATAAGGCTAAGGTATCTTTTCCGGATAATACCGAGTTGATAACAGCTTCTTGAGAGTTGCGAAAACCATCGTACCCCCAATACTTTTTGAGTATGTACAGAGGTTCATTCTCCATAAATACTACTGCTTATAACCTTTGTATGCTGGACGCACCAATTGAGGAAAATCAATAAACGGATTACGGTTACCTTGTGCCTTTTCAATCACATTGTTACGCTGACGTTCAAGGTCAGAAACAGGATCTTCGTCATTCCATTTTAGGAGAACTTGAAGTCCTCCTAATACAATAACATCGTCTATTCTGTCGTGATATCGTAAGTTGATATACATAATCATTCGTGCAACATCTCCTTTCCATTCGTCTCCTGGATACCAAGCGCCTTTTGTACGACCAGCTTTCCCTTTACCATCAGTAAAAGGAATATTTCCTCTACTACCATTTAGTTTACTATCACAAGCTTTTAGATGATGTAAATCACCTTTAGCATCTCCCTTATACTTTGATTGTGGATAGATGTGTTCTGTATTGAATGTTTGGGGTTTATAAGTGTTACTTCCACTATTGTACTCTTTCCAGAAACGTTCTTCTCCTGTATAAACCAGTACAACATTTTGTGGATTTTTAAGGCTTGCATCGGCTTTATAAAGATATTTATGGCGCTCACCATAACCTAATTGATTTTTATGCTTAGCGATAGTAAGAGCTGCCAAATCATCATACAAAGCTGTCCCCGTTTTAGTGAAATCAAACCCTTTATAGTAAGTTTTTAACTCCTCGGGTACTGTAATCTTTACAGGAGGGATGGGCTCCTCAGTAGTGGGAGTAGTGGTGGTAGGAGGGTTAGGAGCAGGAGGTACAGCAGGGAGAGGTTGTGCTTGGTCATCATTCTTGCAAGCTAACAAGAGCATTACGAATAATAAAACATAAATTCTTTTCATATGTATTTAATTTTTAGTTATTTGCTTACACGAAAAAGCTAACTTTAGCATTAGTAACGTTTTTCAATAGTACATTCTCATCTTGATGTGTAATATCAGTACTGAAAACAGACTGTTGCATTATACTTCTTTATTTCTTATTTTTATTAAATGATAGTGCAAAGGTACAAAGTAATTATTAAATAAGCAAATATTGATTAATGGTTAATGGTTAATGATTAATGATTAATGGTGAAATTAAGAAGACTTATAGGATAAACGAACAACAGGCGAAGGGAGAGTGGGTCTACAGTGGGTCTATAGTGGGTCTATAGTGGGTCTACAGTGGGTCTACAGTGGGTCTACAGTGGGTCTACAGTGGCTCTACAGTGGCTCTACAGTGGCTCTACAGTGGCTCTACAGTGGCTCTACAGTGGCTCTACAACGAACAAAAGACGAACAATGAATGAAGGAACAACGAACCTAAGTAGAAGGAAAGTTGAAGCTAAGGTAGAGATAAAAAGAAGGTTATTAGTGGATTTCAACTTTTCCAAAGATTTGAAACTTTGGCAAAGTTTATACAAATGACGGTGCAAGCCACACGGGTAGATAGGGAAAAGAAAAGTGAAAAGCCCCCGAACCCCCGAAGGGGGACAAGCCTTAAAGAGAAATAGGTAAAGGCTATCAGTCTGAAAAACAAGACTTATTCGAAGATAGAGGGAAGTTAAAGCAAGCTTAAGAAAAACAAAAGACGGTGTGAGTCACACGAACAGATGAAGAATGAACGAAGAAAGAGCAATACTAAATCAAAGATAAGGTAAATCTATAAGAGAGAGATAAAAAGAAGGTTATTAGTGGATTTCAACTTTTCCAAAGATTTAAAACTTTGGCAAAGTTTATACAAATGACAGTACGAGCCGCACGGGTAGATAGGGAAAAGACGAAGAAAAATTAAGAATAAGAGGAGAATAAAGTGGAAATGAAAGAAAAAAAGAACGCATTTTGCGAATTTAATTCTCAATGGTATGTTGTTAATTGTTAATTAATCATTATCTTTGCCCCCAAAATAAGTACGTATATACGATTTGTTATAAAACAGACTCTTTAGATAAAATACATTTTTCATATATGAAATACAAACGAATTTTACTAAAACTCAGCGGGGAAGCCCTTATGGGAAGTCGCCAGTACGGCATTGACCCCGCGCGTTTAAAAGAATACGCTGCCGAAATTAAGGAAGTAGTGAACCAAGGCGTGCAAGTGGCCATAGTAATTGGCGGGGGGAATATCTTCCGCGGGGTAGCTGGTGCTAGCAATGGTATGGATAGAGTGCAAGGCGACTATATGGGTATGCTGGCTACCGTTATCAACTCGCTCGCCCTACAAAGTGCCTTAGAAGACGAAGGACTTTTTAGCCGTTTGCAAACAGCTATCAAGATGGAAGCTATAGCTGAACCTTTTATCAAACGCCGTGCAGTACGGCACTTAGAAAAAGGACGCGTAGTGATTTTTGGAGCGGGAACGGGTAATCCTTACTTTACGACCGATTCGGCAGCGGTACTTCGCGCTATCGAAATCAATGCCGATGTAATCCTTAAAGGTACTCGTGTAGATGGTATCTACAATGCCGACCCTGAAAAAGACCCTAATGCGGTGAAGTTCGACCATATCTCTTTTAATGAGTGTATTGATAAAAACCTTAAAGTAATGGATATGACGGCTTTTACCCTTAGCCAAGAAAACCATTTGCCTATCATCGTATTCGATATGAACAAAAAAGGCAACCTCGCTAAAGTAGTAGCAGGCGAAAACGTAGGAACGACGGTCAATGATTAATGGTCAATGGTTATATTGCGATGCTTCTTTAACAATTGAAGACTAACAACTAACAAATAATTAAAAACAATATACAATGAACGAAGAAATTAATATTATCTTAGAAACTACAAGCGAAGCGATGCAAGAGGCATTGCAACACTTAGATAAGGCTTTAGCCAATATCCGCGCTGGCAAGGCGAGTCCGCAAATGGTAAGTAGTGTAATGGTGGACTACTACGGTGCGCAAACCCCCCTTAGTCAGGTAGCCAATGTATCAGCTCCCGACTCACGTACTATCTCTATTCAACCTTGGGAAAAGAAAATGATTCAGCCTATTGAGAAAGCTATCCAAATAGCTAACTTAGGCTTTAACCCAATGAATAATGGCGAAATGGTGATTATTACCGTACCACCACTTACCGAAGAACGCCGTAGAGAGCTCGTGAAACAAGCCAAAGGTGAAGGTGAAGACGCTAAAATAAGTGTGCGCAACGCCCGCCAAGACGCTAATAAAGAGATTAAAAAGGTAGAAGCCTCGGACGATGTGAAGAAAGAAGCTGAAGAGCGTGTGCAAAAGCTCACCGACAAATACATCAAGAAAGTAGAAGAAGTATTAGCTGTAAAAGAAGCTGAGATCCTAAAAGTTTAGTTTAGGTAAGAGATAAGAGATAAGAGGTAAGAGGGTATAGGGTATAGTAATACAATAAGTAATAAGAAATGACAAACAACGAACAAGTAAAGGATTTAGTGAATCGCCTGGGTGCGTTAAGGAGGTATCTTTGACGTAGATGCCAAACGCATTGAAATAAGCAACGAAGAAGAAAAGACTTTTGCACCTGACTTTTGGGACAATGCCAAAGAAGCTGAGAAAGTGATGCGCGAGCTTCGCACTAAAAAGAAATGGGTGGAAGACTATGAGGAAGCCGAAAATCTTACCTCGGATATAGAAGTACTACTTGACTTTTTTAAAGAAGGCGAAGCTACTGCGGAGGATGTAGACCACCAATACACCCAAGCCTTACACGCTATTGAAGCATTGGAGTTCCGCAATATGCTTTCGGACGAGGGCGATACGATGAGTGCGGTATTGCAAATTACGGCAGGCGCAGGTGGTACTGAAAGCTGTGACTGGGCATCGATGCTACTACGTATGTACACGATGTGGTGCAATAACCAAAAATATAAGGTAAAAACACTTAACTTCCAAGAAGGTGATGTGGCAGGAGTAAAAACCGTTACCATAGAGATTGAAGGCGAATACGCTTTTGGCTACCTAAAAGGTGAAAATGGCGTACACCGATTGGTACGCATCTCACCTTTTGATAGTAATGCTAAACGCCATACCTCTTTTGCCTCGGTATACGTGTATCCTTTGGTAGATGATACTATTGAAATAGATATTAATCCCGCTGATATTACCTTTGAGACGATGCGCTCCAGTGGTGCTGGCGGGCAGAATGTAAACAAGGTAGAGACAGCTGTACGTTTGCGTCACCACCCTACGGGTATCATTATTGAGAATTCCGAAACCCGCAGTCAGTTGGATAATAAGAACAAGGCGTTGCAACTACTCAAATCGCAGTTGTATGAGATAGAGCTCAAAAAGCGTCAAGCCAAGCGCGATGAGATAGAGGCAGGAAAGATGAAGATAGAATGGGGCTCACAAATACGCAACTATGTAATGCACCCCTACAAACTTGTGAAAGACGTACGCACCAATTACGAATCTACTGATGTAGATAGCGTAATGAACGGTGAATTAGATGAGTTTCTCAAAGCCTACCTAATGCTTATGGGTACGAGCCGTACGGGCGATTTGTAATAGTTAATGATTAATGGTTAGTGGTTAATACTTTTGGAATATGGGGGTAATGAATGATAATAAAATAGTAGTTTATCAGGTGCTTACAAGGCTTTTTGGCAATACTAATACCACTAATAAACCTTGGGGGACGATAGAAGAGAACGGTGTAGGTAAGTTTGCTGACTTTACTACAAAAGCTCTTGAAGAACTCAAAGCATTAGGTGTAACACATATTTGGTTTACCGGGGTGTTACACCACGCCCTTACTACCGACTATACGGCTTATGGCATCAGCAACGACTTTCCCGCAGTAGTAAAAGGTCGTGCGGGTTCGCCTTATGCCATTAAGGATTACTACACTGTAAACCCCGACCTTGCCGATGACCCTACACAACGTTTGGAGGAATGGGAAGCTCTCATCGCCCGTACCCACCAATGCGGACTGAAAGTAATAATGGACATAGTGCCTAACCACGTGGCACGTCGTTATGAGAGTATAGCCAAGCCGGAAGGCACACGCGGTTTTGGTGAAGACGATGATACCACTGTACAATATGCGGTAAATAACAATTTCTATTACAATCCTAATGAAGCTTTTCAGTTGCCTGAGGGTATTTATGGTGAGTATCACGAGTTTCCTGCTAAATGGACGGGCAATGGGGCACGCGCTTCTAAACCCGACCGCAATGACTGGTATGAAACGGTAAAACTCAACTACGGAGTACGTCCCGACGGTACTAAGGATTTTATTGAACTACCTGCAAGCTTTGAAAATGAAGATACTGAAGCGCATTACTACTTTTGGGCTGATAAAACAGTACCCGACACTTGGAGAAAATTTAAAGATATAGCCTTGTATTGGCTCGGGAAAGGAGTAGACGGCTTCCGTTATGATATGGCTGAAATGGTGCCGGTGGAGTTCTGGAGTTATCTCAATTCGGCTATCAAGCACCAAAATCCAAAGGCATTTTTATTGGCTGAAGTATACAATCCTAATGAATATCGTCCTTATCTGCATTTGGGCAAGATGGACTATCTATACGACAAGGTGCAACTGTACGACACTTTGCGCAATATTGTGACTCACGGACACAGCACTGATGCCATTGCCCCTATACAGCACAACCTTGCTGATATTGCACATCGTATGTTACACTTCTTGGAGAACCACGACGAACAGCGCATAGCCTCGCCTGAGTTTGCGGGATATGCTGAAAAAGCCAAACCAGCGATGACAGTCTCTACGTTTATTAGCGAGTCGCCGGTGATGCTGTATTTTGGTCAAGAAGTAGGGGAGAAAGCAGCAGAAGTAGCAGGATTTGGTAGTCCGTCGCGCACGTCTATTTTTGATTATATAGGTGTTCCTGCACACCAACGCTGGGTGAATAATAAGTGCTTTGACGGCGGTCAGTTATCAGAGGCAGAACGTTCTTTACGCAATTTCTACCAGCGATTGCTCAACTTAAAAGTGAATGGGGCTTATATTGATTTGCACCAATACAATCGGCAGCATACAGAGTATTACAACGATAGGGTGTACAGTTTTGCAAGAGGCAATGAGGACGAACAGTGGGTGATTGTGAGCAACTTTAGTGAGCACGACTACTTTGGTTTTGACTTGCAGTTGCCAGCTTACTTATTGGGTAGTTGGTTTTTAAACGATGGTACTTATACGCTTACCGATGCTCTTTACAATGAAAAACACACTACCTTACAGATTGTAAACGGCAAAGGAAGATTGCGAGTAGATATAGCGCCTTTGGAGTCTTTAATATTCAAAATTAGCAAATTAGTAGATTCGTAAATTATGAACATTCATTTTATAGTAGCTCCCAGTACGCATTTGCGTCCGTTAATGGCTGAGCTACACAAAAGACATCATATCACTACACTCCCCGAAGAGATGACGGCTACAATTGATTACGTGGTGGTAGACCCGCATCTTTCTCATACACACCCAGACTTATTACAAGCGCAACACTTAGGACTTAATATTCTATCGCCTACTTCTTTTCTATACGAATACTTTAAACACAAAACTCGTGTAGTGATTACAGGTAACAAAGGAAGAAAAGAAGTATTGGCAAGGGTGCTTCACACTATGGATTTTTGTAATCAACCAGTGAGCTACTACTTTGAAAGTCCTATCGAAGGGAAGCAAGTGCATTTTGCTGATACTGAATTTGTGCTTATAGAAGGCAATGAAGAGGAGGCTATGTTGCACCCCACAGTAGCTCTTATCAGTGATATAATAGAAGAAAATAAAGATATTTATAAACAATTTATAGAGGGGATAACCAAAGGAGGAATACTCATTTACAACGAAGAAGACCTGCTATTAAATGAGTTAATAGGGAATAATGAGAGTCCTATTCGCAAGATGGAGTATGGTACCCCTGCGTTTGAAACTCATAATGGTGAGACTTACCTCATTACCCCCGAAGGCGAATTGCCCTTGGGTGAAACAAATGCTGAACAGTTGAGCTATATAGAAGCAGCCAAATGGGTATGCCAGAATATGGGCATAGACGAAGCCGACTTTTATGAGGCAATGGCAAGTATTTAATAAGATAATAATTAAAAATTTAGATATATGAAGTTTTATTTTTCACTCATAGTTTTAGCTTTAAGCTTTTTTACAGCTTGTAATTCGAGCAATCAAATAAGTAAAGATGAGGTATCTAACCTTATTGCTGATTATTTAGAAAAGAACCCTTTATTTGAGACAGGAAAATTTAATACCAATAAGCAGAAGTTAGACAGTACTAAAGACAAAGATTTGTTAATTACTATACAGGAATTAGCAGATGAAAGACTTATTGATATTAATAATCAGAAAAGTAGGAAAAGATGGTTTTCAAAGGATAGCGTATATATAATCTCTCCTACTCTTACTAAAGAAGCACTCCCTTACCTTGTGAAACAGAACAAGAACAGTGCTAATGTTAAAACAATCATTTATAAATTAAATGATAAAGGGATTACTATTGAGAAGAACTCAGAAAAGGTGGTTATTTGTAATGTAGTATTAGATAAAGAGAAAACACCTTTTTATAATTTTGGTAAAGACCCGTATCCTAATACAACCTTTATTACTCAGAAATTTAAGTTGAAATACAATGAGAAAAATGGCTGGAAGATTATAAAGAAATAAACTTATGAAAAACGTAACTATACTTGGTTTGGTACAAGCATTATTAAGCCTTATATCTGGGGTTTTAATATCTAAAATGTCGTTTATAGGGAAAATAGGCATAAGTACAATGTACCGTGAGTATACCATTTTCAAAACTTGGTGGAAAACGGCTCTTTTATTATTGGTAATACAGTTAGTACTTATTGCTGTATTACAACTGTTTAAAGCAAAAGTAAGCGTATCGTTTAGTAGATTATTAGCCTTTTTACTTATTGTTTTAGGGGGAATAGGAGCTTACTTTACCTATATTGACTTCACAACTACTTCACACAAAATGATGAGATTAAGCTTTCATTTAGGGTTTTATCTCTTTTGGGTAGGGTGGTTTATCACTTGTTTTTATTATTTGTTGTTCAAGAATAAGAAAAAAGAGGATAATATTCAGCAAGATATCTTATTTGCCGATACAGAAGCGGGAAAAGATGTTTCCTAAGACCTCATCATTGCTTACAGTTCCTGTGATAGAACCTAAATGATAGAGAGCTTCGCGGATATCGATAGCTAATAGGTCACCTGAAAGTTGTAATTGTATTCCTTGTTCTATTCTTTCAATACTTTGTAAGGTATTGTGTAGAGCTTCGTAGTGGCGGATATTAGTAATAATAGTTGCTTTACCTGTATTATTAAGACTTTGAGCATAGTGAGAGAGAAAATCTTTAAGGGCTAAAATATTGTTTCCTTCTTTAGCTGATATTCTCAGTAGTGTATCAGTATAGCCTTGCAAGGATTGTAAAATCTCATTATCAAAAGGAGTTATATTACTTTCTGTTGATAAGTCAGTTTTGTTGTGTAATAGTACAAATTTAGTTCCTTCGCGGTAATTTTCTTTTACAAAAGAAATAATCTCTTGGGCAGAACTATCTTTTACATCGAATAAGTAGAGCACAATAGAGGCTTTTTCTATCTTTTCTTTAGCTTTTTGTACACCTATAGCTTCGATTTGGTCTTGAGTATCACGAATTCCTGCGGTATCAATAAAACGAAAAGCAATACCTCCTATATGAAGCGTTTCTTCAATAGTATCGCGGGTAGTACCTGCAATATCCGATACAATAGCGCGTTCTTCGTTCAGAAGGGCATTTAATAAAGTAGATTTGCCTGCATTAGGCTTGCCTACAATAGCGACAGGAATACCATTTTTTAGTACATTACCTACTGAAAATGATTGTAAGAGAGATAAAACTATGGTTTTAATAGTGCTCAAAAGTGTTTTAAACTGAGTTCTATCGGCGAACTCTACATCTTCTTCCGAAAAGTCTAATTCAAGTTCTATTAATGAGGTAAAGTTCAATAATTCTTGTCGTAATCCTTCTATCTCAGAAGTAAACCCACCTCGCATTTGCTGTAATGCTACCTGATGAGAAGCCTTACTATCGGAGGCAATCAAATCGGCAACGGCTTCCGCTTGATTGAGTGCTAATTTGCCATTGAGAAAAGCACGTTTGGTAAACTCCCCAGCATCGGCTAAACGAGCTCCTTTTGCCAAGCACAGCTTGATAACTTCTTCTACGATATAATTACTTCCGTGACACGAAAACTCAACTACGGGCTCACCTGTATAAGATTTAGTTCCTTTGAAAATAGTAGCCAAACACTCGTCGATTACTTGGTCTTTACTTTCGAGAGTTCCTAAATGAACTGTATGTGACGGAGCTTCAAGTAAAGATTTTCCACTATGAGGCTTAAACACCGAGTCGGCTATGGTTATGGCTTCTTTTCCCGATAGGCGAATTACAGCAATAGCACCGACCCCTGAAGCAGTTGCCAAAGCTACAATCGTATCATTTATATATAACGAATTCTCTCTCTTCATTCTATGTTATTGAAAATTGGTGCAAATGTAGTGATTTTTTCATTACTATCAATCTACTAATTTTCAAAAACTTCAAAGCGATTATCTTCATAAAAGAAAATAATTCGTTTAATATGCTTATTAGTGAGTAATGGTAAGGCTTTTGGCTCTACTTGCTTTTCTTTTATTGCAACAGAAGGTGGAGCAGGAGTAGAGGCTTGCATTTCTATTTCAGGAATATCACTGAAAAGGTCAGGTTGTTCCGTTTTTTTAGCACTGGCAAGCTCTTTATCTTCCTTACGAGGGAAACTTCCTTTTCCTTGTGTAATCCAATACATATCTACTTCAGGAAATTTTTCGATGAGCTTTAGAATAAAATCCAAGCTCGGTTTGTTGCGTTCTGATAAGAGATGAGAAATCCCTGAACGCTGAATCTCTAAGCTATCAGCAAAGGCTGCAGCATTTAAACCGTAATAATCCATCACTTGTTGTAAGCGAATGGCAAAGTCTGATGTGTTTAACATTGTAACGTTTGTTTATTTTTCTAAGAATGCACAAATGTAAATCAATATTCTGAGATATACAAATATAAACAAGGATATTTTTTAGCATATTAAAGTGTTTATTTATGATTGTAATGTAAATTATTCGTATATAGGATTATACAAAACCACTATAAGAATAATCTATAAGTGTAATCATTATGAAAATGCTATTTTAGAATAGAAGGAAAAGTCTTTTTGCAGTGCATAATAATCGTTGATTAGTATATTATAGTCTTATTGATAGTTTTACAATTGTAAATATTTAATAATACAAATGTAACGCATAGATATAAGGAAACTTTTACGTTATTACAGGTTGTGTTTTAGTGAATATTTATTACTTTTGCTTTTAAATATTAATATACAGATGAAAAAACAGCTTTTTGGGCGTTATATCACTTATCCGATGATAGCCCCACTTTTAAATAAATACCCTTTTGAGGAGGTAATATCCTTAGGTACCTCAGCTAAAGGGACACCTATTGACCTGTACAGAGTAGGGAAAGGCAATAAAAAGATACTTATGTGGTCGCAAATGCACGGTAACGAATCAACTACTACCAAAGCGCTTTTCGATGTTTTAAACGAGCTTAAAACAGCTGATTTCTTATCGGAATTAAGTGTTTATTGCATTCCTATGCTTAATCCCGACGGTGCTGAGGTGTTTACACGTGTAAATCACAACGGCGTAGACCTTAACCGCGATGCCGATGAACTTACACAACCTGAGAGTAAGTGTTTACGGAAAGCTTATGAACTTGTACAGCCCGATTATTGCTTTAATCTGCACGACCAGCGCACTATTTTCAGTGTAGGACAGACACCTTTGCCAGCTACAGTTTCTTTCTTAGCTCCTGCTTATAATGAAGCGCGCAGTATTAATGAAGTACGCCAGAAGGCAATGGAAGTGATTGTAGTAATGAATAACACTTTACAGCACCATATACCTAATCAGGTAGCGCGTTTTGACGATAGTTTTAATATCAATTGTACGGGAGATAAGTATACTCAATTAGGTACGCCCACTATTCTTTTTGAAGCAGGGCACTTTTCTAACGATTACAATCGTGAACAAACGAGAGTATATATTGCTATGGCTATATTTAGGGCTCTACAATATGTAGCCACTTGTGATGTTACAAATGTGAATTATAAAGATTACTTCAGTATACCTGAAAATGATAAATGTTTTTACGATATTATTTTAAGAGACGACACTCATTGTGGTAATGATGTAGGTATTCTTTATAAGGAAGTTTTGGAGAATGAACAAATCTCGTTTGTGCCTTATATTGCTGAGATAGGTGATTTATCTAAAAAATACGGACATAAAGAAGATGTTTTATCGAAGTTTATAAGTTCAGCCATTGATAAAGATTATATTAAAAATCACTTGGATTTATCGGCATTGAAAATAGATTAATGGTGAATGGTTAATGATTAATGGTTAATTAGGTGAGAATTATAGGAAACTTATAGAATAGACGAACAATGAGTGGCTCTACAGTGGCTCTACAGTGGCTCTACAACGAACAAAAGACGAACGATGAACGAAGGAATAACGAACCTAAGTAGAAGGAAAGTTGAAGCTAAGGCAGAGATAAAAAGAAGGTTATGGGTAGATTTCAACTTAAAAAGTATGTTGCAATTTGGAATATACAAAAAAACATTGTTACTTTGCGCTTTTAAAAAAAGAACTCGTAAACTTAATGTAGATGGCAAAATATAGATTAGATGAAATGGATCTTAAGATATTGGATATTCTTATAGAAGATGCACGAAAACCCTATATAGATGTTGCTAAGGCACTTGATATATCGTCGGGGACAGTGAATGTACGGATAAGAAAAATGGAAGAATTGGAAATTATAAAAAGTTCTGCCATTTCAGTAGATTACGAGAGAATGGGATATACTTTTATTGCTTATGTGGGTATCTTTTTGGAGCGCAATCATCAAGCTGAGTATGTTTTGGAACAATTAGAGGCTATCCCGTTTGTAACAGAGGCACACATTACTTCAGGGAAATACAATCTGTTTTGTAAAATTAGGACAAAGGGGGTGAAACACGCTAAGGAAGTTATTTATATGATAGACGACATTCAAGGCGTGTCGCGCTCAGAGACAATGATATCGATGGAAGAGGCTTTTAACGATAAGAGTCGTTTGCTTCATAAGGCTTTCCGAGAATTGGATTTATATGATTTTTTAACTACTAAATAAGAACTTTTTAAAAGGGCTATCTGAATGAAAAATCGGGTAGCTCTTTTTGTTTATACAGAAAATTGAGTAATTTTGTTGCGCAAAAACTGAAATACTATGAATGAGAAAATACAAGCACTCATAAGCAATTACATTCGTTTCTTACAAGAAAAACCTTCTAATCCTGATGAAGTGTACAAATGGCAGGCAATAGAACATTTTGAGCAGCATTGGGATATTAATGCTCCTGATTTTTACGAAATGTTTAAAGAGGCTTTTCGGAAAAAGGATAATTTAGTAGATTACCGTCCTTTTGGTATATTGGAAGCGTTAGGAGAAAACTATCCAATGAAATTAAAGGAATTGTTGGGTATTGTTTATGGGGCTGATGATTTCTATACCAAATTGGGAAAATGCAGGACTTTCACTGAAAATGTTATTGATGACTTAAAAGAGAAAAGCAATATAAATTTTAGTACAAAAATTGATGAGCGCACTCTTTCTTTTTTACTAACGCTGAAATTCCCTAATGAGTATACTTTTTATAAAAGGGATATTTATACTAAGTTATGTGAGTATTTAGGAGAAGTTTCTCGAAAAGAGCGCAAATACGAGCATTTTATTGAGTTACTTACCGAAATCACGACTTATTTTAACAATCCTGAGTTAAAACAACTCACGAGCAACTTTATTCCACAAGGTTTTGATGAACCTTTGCTATTGGCTCAGGATATTGTGTACCAGAATATGACAATTTCTTCAGAAAAAGCATTTAGAAACGTATTGGATAAGATTCCTAAGCATTGGGCTTCTGTTTTCTTTTACAAATTAGGAAATATTATAGAGGATTTAGCATTAGAAGATACCGAAAATCAAGTGTTCAGTGTTAGATTAGATGAAAAATCACTTCGTTATCACATAGGGAAGAGGATTTGTTTGAGTGTAAGTCCCAAAGAATTTCTTTTTATTGCGGGAAGGGAAGTAGATATTCCAAAACTGAGAAGGGAAGAGTTTGAAAGACCTAACAATGCTTTTCTTTATTATCAGGGAACCCCACAACATATTGAAACATATTACCCTGATATCAAAAATGCTGTCAAAGAAGAGATAGCACTTGATAAGGAAACTTATCCTAAAAGTTATGATAATAGCTATTTCAGGGAATATGTTTTTGAAAAGAGATACAAAGAAGAATTTGAAACCATAGAAAGTAATATGACAAATCAAGCGATTAAGCCTACGATTATCGACCTACTACATTACAAACACCAAATCATTTTACAAGGTCCTCCAGGTACAGGTAAAACCCGTGAAGCCAAGCGTATTGCCAAACAGCTATTAGGTTTGAATGACAATGATAGCTTAGAGGGTAATGAGCAGTTTAAACTGATTCAGTTTCACCCCAGTTACTCTTACGAAGATTTTGTAAGGGGCATTGTAGCGCAACCCAATGAAACAGGAGGGGGCATTGTCTATACAGCTGAAAATAAAGTGTTAGCTAAGTTTGCAGAGAAAGCATTGGAAGTTTACAATACAGAAAGTATTGAAGAGGAGGAAGAAATAGTAGTAAACGAGGTCTATGATATTACAGAAGAATTTAAAAAATTTCTAAATAAAAAAAGAGAGAATAAAGAAGAGTTCTTTTTTGATCCTATAGAAAGAACAGTTGTGTTTGATAAAATAGAAAATGGTAGATTATTTTATAAAGCAAAGGGAAAAATAAGTAGTATATCAATTTTTGATTTTTCTCAAGAAAATCTAAATGATAATTTTAAAAGTTTTTATGAGAATATAAAACGTAACAAAGGTGGATATTGGGAAATAATGACTGATTATTTTATACAATGGGCTGATATTGTAAAAACTTATACATCTTGTAAGAGCATTGTAAAGAAAAAGAAAGGTACTAAACCCTTCGTCCTCATAATTGACGAAATCAACCGTGCAAACCTTTCAACAGTATTGGGGGAACTTATTTATGCCTTGGAATATCGCGGGGAATCCGTGGAAAGTATGTATGCTTTAGATGATACTAAGGAAAGTAGAAAAATTATTCTACCACCTAACCTTTACATCATCGGTACAATGAATACGGCTGACCGCTCGGTAGGGCATATAGATTATGCCATTCGTCGGCGCTTTGCCTTTGTGAATGTGTTGCCTAAGGAGTTAGAAGGGAATTTTGATAAAAACTTGTTTAAAGCAGTAAGTAAGCTCTTTATTGAGAACTATGATGAATATATTAACAATACAGATACTGAATTAAAACGTGCCCAAACCTTATCACCTGAATTTAAACCAGAAGATGTGTGGCTTGGACAGTCGTATTTTATTCAGAAAAAATATAGCGATGGAAAAGATGTGCCTATGTCTATTCGTTGGGAATACGAAATCAAGCCCATTCTATTGGAATACATAAAAGATGGGATACTCATAGATAATATAAAGATTGAAGAACAAATGCAAGAAATTAAAACATTAGTCTATGAAAATAACCCTTCTTGAACATCAACCCTATAGCATTAAAAAAGAGGAGGGGAGCATTTACTTTGAAGCAATACCTAAGATTTGTCCGTATGTATTGAAGAAAGATAAATGGGGAAATCCTATATATCCTTTTGAAATTAGTCGTACAAATGAGGAAGAAGTGTGTTTGCAGGCAGGCTATTACGTGGGAGCTTTGTGGTTGGTAAAACATCACAAATTCGTATATATAGAGCCTAAAATGAATAAAAAACAGATTGTTGAAGGCTTACCTACCCAAGAGGAAGAATGGGCAGAAATCGACTACCTAAAAATGCTTCTCAGCATTACGGCACTCGACCCCAAACATACACAAAATCTTATCAAAATCTATTGGGACGAACCGCTAATTGCCATCGAACAGCAAAAAGACACGCTCACGCCTTTCCTAATGGTACAATTCCTATTGCTACTGAAGTGTATTGTGCGCAAAGGACTTAAAAAATCGTACTACACGGTGGAGGAGAATCTTAATAACCGCATCAAAGGCAAGATACAGTTAGATAAGCATCTCAAACAAAATGTTTTTAAGAACAAACTCACAGCCCACGTATGTAGGTATCAAGAGTTTGGAATGGATAGCCTAGAAAATCGCTTTTTGAAGAAAGTTTTGCAGTTTATCATCAGCTTTAAGAATACACACTCTAATTACTTTGCAGGCAATGACGAGTCTATTCGAGAACTGATTACGTATTGTAGTCCGCATTTTGAGTTGATTTCAGAAGAACTTGACGTAGAAAGCCTCAAAAAACTCACTACTAATCCTTTTTTTAAAGAATATGAGGAAGCTATTCGCATCGGGAAGCAGATTTTGAAGCGTTTTTCGTATAATATCACCGAAACAACCCAACAAAAAGTAGCTATTCCGCCTTTTTGGATAGATATGCCAAAACTTTTTGAGTTATATGTATACAAAAAACTACAAGAACAGTTCGGCAGTAGGGGAGAGGTACACTATCATTTTACGGGTGATTATACCGAATTAGATTTCTTGCTCAACACTCCAGAATACAAAATGGTGATTGATGCCAAATACAAAACTGTTTATGAAGATAGTAGAGTGATAGACGACATTCGTCAGGTGAGTGCTTATGCGCGTTTGGAGAGGGTTTATAAAGCCCTAAAAATAGACGACAATAGGTTGATAGATTGCCTTATCATCTACCCCTCATTCGAACAAAATACCGATTTAAACATCGCAAATAAAAAGGAGATACATCAGTACAGAAATATTTACAAATTAAGTGTTTCTGTTCCATTAATCATTAACAATTAATCATTTATCATTAAAAAATATGTCACAATTCTACAATAGTATCGCTGAGAAATACGATGCTATCTTTCCGCTATCGCCTGCACATAAAGTCTTTTTCGATGCCGAAGTGTACGGCAAGACAGTTCTTGATGTAGGGGCAGGTACGGGCAACCTTACCGCCTATCTGCGCGCACAGGGCTATGATGTTACGGCTATCGACCTCAGTAAGGCACTCATTGCTCAGGCTACTGCCAAGGATATTGAAGTGCAAGAGCTCAATATGCTTGCTATCGATACTTTACCTATGCTCGATACTATTATCAACATTGGGAACACGCTCCCACATTTGGATAATAAAGACGAAGTGCAGACTTTTCTTAAAAAGGCTTATAACCAACTCACGCAAGGAGGCAAACTTATCTTGCAAATGGTAAACTTTGAGAAGTATTTTGCCCAGAAAGAAGGTAATTTTCTCGGTAACCTGCCTTTAATAGAGAACGAAAAAGTAAAGTTTGAGCGTTCTTATCACTTAAACCGCGAAGGGAAGGTAGTTTTTAAGACAGTTTTGGACGAAACTATTGCCAATGAAGAGCTTTTACAGCCTATTCTTTCCGAAGAACTCACCCTATGGCTCTCTCAAATAGGTTTTAAAGACCTTAAACTATACGGCAACTTCAAAAAAGAGCCTTTTAATCCTGAAACTTCAATGGCGCTTATTGTAATAGCTCAGAAATAACTTCTCTATACGATTGCTATTATTTTCATATCTCACAAATATTCCGTACTTTTGCACTTTAAAACAATATATTATGGCACGATTAGGAATGCTTTACGCTATTACTGATGAAGCGTTAGAACAATTAAAAGCGCAAGATATAGACGAGATGTACGACTATATGCTTGAAGAAATAGAAGAAGAACTGTTTAATACTCCTGAAGGCTTTGAGATTAACAAAGCGTGGGAAGGAGTCCAGTTTTGTCTTGGGAAAGGCACGTGGAATGAAGAAAACAAAGTACCTTACAATGTTGTTTTCGGTGGGGAACTCATTTTAGACCACAATGACTATGTTATTTCGCTCAAAAAGCCCGAAGTTATCAAAGATATTGTGGCTTATCTGGAAACCAATAACCTACAAGAAACTATTAAAAACAATTTTGATAAAATCTCCGAAGAGGAATATACTCTCCCAAAAGATGAGGATAATCTTACATTTCTTTTAGACTGGAGCGAAGGACTTTTAGAGTTCTATAAAAACGCTTTAGACAAAGAGCTCAATGTTATCTTTACCGTAGATATTTAATAAAACGTTAAAACATTATTTTATGGAAACAATAACTTTTCAAACAAATGTAAAAGCAATAGATTTTCCTATTATAGAGGAAATATTGAAAAAGTTTAAAGCCACAGACATTAGAATCATCAAAGAAGAAGAAGAAAAAAAAGATGATACAGAAATGGCGGAGAAAGAGTTCTTTGCAAAAATAGACCGCTCTATGAAAAGCAAAAGAACTAAAGTTACTATAGAAGAACTTAGAGCTAAATATTTGAAATAATGGAAGAATTAGAAACGTATTCTTTGGAAGAAACAGAGGTTTTTTCTGAAGATATGGCAAAGCATATAAGTTCAGGACAGAAAAAAATTGTTGAGAGAATACTTAACCTTATCGAAGAAATAAAGCAACACCCGACAACAGGAACGGGCAAGGTGGAGCGTCTCAAAGGTAAGGGAGAACGCCTTGTATATTCTCGGCGTATCAATGACAAGCATAGGCTTGTTTATGAAATCTTTGAAGAAAAAAAGTTAGTGGTCTTAGCGACTGCTTATGGTCATTACAAAAACAAATAGTCATTTATCATTAAACATTAATCATTAACAATGTTATCAGTATCCAATTTATCCGTACAATTCGGCAAGCGCGTCCTCTTCGATGAGGTAAACGTAACCTTTACACAAGGCAACTGCTACGGCATCATCGGTGCCAATGGAGCAGGCAAATCTACCTTCCTCAAAATCCTTTCTGGCAAGCAAGAACCTACTTCGGGGCGTGTGATCCTGGAACCGGGCAAGCGTATGTCGGTGCTCGAACAAGACCACTACGCTTATGACGACTATACTGTGCTCGACACTGTGATTATGGGCAATAAAGTCCTCTCCAAAGTCAAAAAAGAGATGGACGACCTCTATGCGGACTATTCCGATGAGCACGCCGAACGCATTGGTGAGCTACAAATACAGTTTGATGAGATGAACGGCTGGAATGCCGAGAGTGATGCGGCTGCACTGCTCTCCAATTTGGGCATTACCGAAGATATGCACTACACTATGATGTCTGAAATGGACGGTAAGCTCAAGGTGCGAGTACTTCTCGCGCAAGCCCTCTTTGGCAACCCCGATGTACTCATAATGGACGAGCCTACCAACGACCTCGACTTCGAGACTATCGGTTGGCTGGAGAACTTTTTGGCAAACTATGACAATACGGTGATTGTGGTTTCCCACGACCGTCACTTCCTCGATGCTGTTTGTACCCATATCTCCGATATTGACTTCGGGAAAATCAACCATTATTCGGGTAACTACACTTTCTGGTACGAAAGTAGCCAGTTAGCTGCCCGTCAACGTGCGCAACAGAACAAAAAGGCGGAAGAGAAAGCCAAAGAGTTACAGGAGTTTATCGCGCGCTTTAGTGCCAATGTGGCAAAATCAAAGCAGGCAACCTCTCGTAAGAAGATGTTGGAGAAACTCAATATCGAGGAAATCAAACCATCCTCTCGTCGTTATCCTGCGATCATCTTTGACCGCGACCGCGAGGCGGGCGACCAAATCCTACACGTGGAAAACCTCGCTGCATCTATCGACGGACAGGTATTGTTCCAAAATGTGGATATCAATCTTGCCAAAGACGACAAAGTAGCTGTGATTTCTAAGGATTCACGCGCCACCACTGCCTTTTATGAGATTCTGAACAACAACCTCAAGCCCGATGCGGGCACTTTTGCGTGGGGAATCACCACCTCGCAGTCTTACCTGCCGGTGGATAACTCCGATTTCTTCACTCAAGACCTTTCTTTGGTGGATTGGTTGCGCCAATGGGCAAAAACAGAGGAAGAGCGCGAGGAAGTATATGTGCGCGGGTTCTTGGGTAAGATGCTTTTCAGTGGCGAGGAAGCTCTTAAAAACTGCAAAGTGCTCTCAGGAGGCGAGAAAGTGCGCTGTATGCTCAGCCGTATGATGATGTTGCGCGCCAATGTGCTAATGCTCAACGAACCTACCAACCATTTGGATTTGGAGAGCATCACCGCCTTCAACAACTCGCTGAAAAACTTCAAAGGTACGGTGCTTTTCACCACTCACGACCACGAATTTTCGCAAACTGTCGCCAATCGTATTATCGAGCTCACCCCTAGTGGCATTATCGACCGCTATATGACATTTGATGAGTATATGGACGACAAGAATATTCAGGAATTGAGGGAAAAGATGTACAAACAATGATTAATTATTAATGATGAATGGTTAATCACAGCACTTTGGCAAAGTTTATGGCACAAAAAGGTGATAAAAATGAACTTTGCCAGAGTGTTTTTGAGCTAAAAACCAAAAAATAAAACCATATGGAACTAAATCAATTCATTTGGAACAACTATAAAGAGAGTAAAGAAGGGCAAGAAGTGATTAAGCTTTTTGAGGAAGGGTATTTAGATGATATTCTTTCTAAATTTGTAAAAGATAGTACTAATAAGGACTTAGAGCAATATTTATTTATTATTGATGATATTGTAAATTCGTCTCCTCTTCCAGAAAATATTAAGCATAAAGATATTTATTCATATATTTTGGATAATGGTTTAAAGATATTGGATGAATCTGAAAAAGAATATGATATTTTTAAGCCAGAAGAATATGATTTGATTATAGCCTTTATAGAACCTTTTTCTTTATGCCTATTCTCTTCAAGCGAAGAAGGAGAGGAAGGTTTCTATATTCCTTATTTTTTTCAAATGAACTTTGGTGACTTGCAAAAAATAGCAGATACTTTTAATGTTGAACTACCAAAAGTTCCTCTAAGAAAAGACAAAAGAGAAAGGGCTTTATACTACTTAGAATTTTGTAAACTTTGGAATGAATTTAGAAAACAAAATAACCTTACCATATTTGAACTATGTGCTTTCCTTTATGATTTTGCTCCTAAGTTTATCGGAAAAGAGAAAGAAGAGGACTTACCTGAACCTACTAATATTTGGATAACAGGAGGTGGAGTAAAAAATGGGGATTACAAATTTCTAAGTGAAGCAAAATCTGATAGTAATTGTTTTTGGTCAGGGAATGAAGATGCAGTAAAAGGTGATATTATCCTTATGTATTGTCTTTCTCCCAAAAGTAGTATAGAATTTGTTTGTAGAGCAGTCACCGATGGTATTCGTGACCCTTTTTTCTGGTATTATGGAGAAACACATATAGGGCATATCCAACATATTAAACCTATTACTCTTGCTGAAATAAAAACAGATGGGCATTTGAAAGAACTTCCGATTGTTCGCAAAAACTTTCAAGGAGTGAATGGTACAAGACTTCATAATGAAGATTATACTCGTATTTTAGAAATACTAGAACAAAAGGGAGAGGACATTTCTCGGTTACCTAAACTCTCGTCTGCCAACTTTACTCCTAATAAAGATTGCAAAAACGAACGAGAAGTAGAAGTAAAAATAGTAGAACCTTTTTTAAAAGACCTTAATTATTTAGAAAATGATTGGGTTCGACAGCTTCCCGTAAGAATGGGACGAGGAGAGCGCAATTTTCCTGATTATGTGTTCTTTGCTGAAACAAAAAAAGGTTATGAGAGAGGCAAAATGATATTAGAAACAAAGTTTTATATCAAATCTAATGCAGAGCTAGAAGAAACTTTTCAACAAGCACAATCGTATGCTCTTAGATTAAATGCCAATAGGATAGTTATATGCGATAAAGATTTCATTTGGATTTATATGAAGAAAAACAATAACTTTGACCGAACTAAGTATTTAAAATACAATTGGCAAGAAATGAATAATCCTGAAATTTTTAATACCGTTAAAAAGGAAATAGGTAAAGATTTTATAAGATAAATTCTAAAAATCCAAAATGTCTATAATTATAGAAAAAACTAAACGAGGGAAAACGACAAAGAATTAATCATATAAGAAAATGAAAATCATCGGAATTAGTGTACGCACTACCAATCAGAACGGACAAGCGATGCAAGACATCGGAAACCTTTGGCAACGCTTTTTTAGCGAGCAACTTTTGGCAAAAATACCCAATAAGGTAAGCGATGCCATTTACAGCATCTACACCGATTACCAAAAGGACTATACCGAGCCTTATACTTGCATCATAGGAGTGGAAGTTACCACGCTCAGCACGATTCCCGACGGCTTAGAGGGCAAGGAATTCCCTGAACAAACCTTTCAAAAGTTTGTAGCCAAAGGCGCAATGCCTCAAGCAGTAGGGGCAATGTGGCAACATATCTGGGACAACGATGCCACACTCAATCGCACTTATATATATGACTATGAGTGCTACACCGAGAAGTCTCAGCAAGGGGATACCTCCGAAGTAGATATTTTTATAGGCGTAAAAGAGAACAAATAGCGAACTTAAAATAGAGGATTGCCAAAATACCTCTTAACTAAAATGATGTTACCAGAAGAAGAAAACTACGCGGTTACCAAATTCGAATTAATGCTCAAAGAGAATAACATTCTCTTTTTCGACGTTGATGAATTTGAAGAAATCGTAGAATATTACTTAGAATACGGACGCATTAGCAAAGCGAAACGTGCCTTGGAAATCGGTTTGTCACAACACCCCGATGCTTCATCACTTAAATTGCTAAATGCAGAACAATTGGTGTTTGAAGACCGCTTAGAAGAGGCTTCGGAACTCCTCAATGAACTGTTGCTCATAGAACCTATGAATGCCGAAGTGCACGTGCAACAGGCTAATCTGTACTCTAAAATGAACAAACATCATCGCGCTATTGAGTTACTACAATACGCCATCACACTTACCGATGACGTTTCGAATATCTATGCCCTAATGGCAATGGAATACCTCTATACGGAGGATTATACCAATGCCCAAAAGTATTTTACCAAATGTTTGAAAGAAGACCCTCAGGATTATACCGCCCTCCAACAGTTGGTGTTCTGCTATGAGGTGTTGGGGGAAGTGCAAGAGGCAACCAACTTTCTAAACACTTACTTAGACCAAAATCCTTATTGTGAAGTTGCTTGGTATTACCTCGGTAAGCTGTATTTATCCATTACCGACCATAAAAATGCCTTGCGTTGTTTTGATTTTGCTATCATCAGCGACGATACTTTCACGGGGGCTTATTTCGAGAAAGCTCGCGTGCTCGAAATGATGGAAGATTACGAAAAAGCTATCGAAAACTATAAGATTACTCTTACCTTAGACGATCCTTCGGCTTTGGCTTATCTGCACATTGGGCGTTGTTATGAGAAAATGCGTAACGATGCCAAGGCAGAAGAGTATTATTTCAGGGCTACTCACGAAGATCCTCAGCTCGACAAAGCGTGGATTACCTTAGCCGACTTCCATTACTTGCGTCATAATCACGCTAAGGCTCTAAAATACATTAAAAAGGTACTTACTTTTGAATCTAATGAGCCTTATTATTGGCGCCGTTATGCCGAGCTGAATTATTATCACTTTCAGAACCTAAAAGAAGCAGAATACGGCTATCGGAAAGCGGTACAAAACGGCGATTATTCCTATACTACCCTCATCGAATGGATTGACCTACTGTTGCTCTCTAAAAAATACCGAGAAGCCTTATCTATCATTGCCGATATAGTGCAAATCTACCCGCACGAGCTAGAGAATTACTATCGTATTGCTTTGGCTTATTACGGATTAGACGATTTAGAGGAAGCTACTCATTATTACCACTTAGGCTTACAACACGCACCCGAATGGCAGTCGTTTTTTGAACACAAATTCAACTTTAAAATACAATAGTTTATGGGGATAGTGCTCCGTCAATCGTTTAAGAATGTGGTGGCTACCTATTTAGGGTTTGCCATAGGGGCACTGAACACCCTTTTCTTGTTTACTTACTTCCTCTCCAAAGCTCAGTACGGATTGGTGAGTTATGTTACTTCCACTGCCACCATTCTGTCCCCTCTTATCGCCTTTGGAGTGAACAATACCTTGGTGCGTTATTATACCGCTTATCGAGATAAAAAAGAGCAAGCGCAATTCAACCTGATGCTTTGCTTTTTGCCTTTGCTCATCATTGTGCCTGCCACCTTTGTCGGGATAATTGGGTACGAACAGATTGCGCAATGGCTTTCGGCTAAAAACGAAGAAGTACGCGATTACGTTTTTCTCATCTTCCTCACTTCCGTAGCGATGGCTTACTTTGAAATTGCTTATGCGTGGACGCGCGTACAGCTAAAAACCGTCTTTGGCAATTTCCTAAAAGAGGTATTCCATAGGGTAGGAGTGATGCTCCTGCTATTAGCCATTTATTTGCAGCTCATCGACTTTCACCAACTGATATGGGGCGTATTTTGGGTCTATGCCTTGCGTATGCTCTTGATGTTTGTTTTCGCTTTCTATGTACGCCGACCGCAATTTGCTTGGGGGTTGCCTAAGAACAAGAAAGAAGTCTTTTTGTACAGCCTTTTTGTGATTTTATCGGGGTCGGTAGCTTCTGTATTGATGGATATTGATAAGTTTATGCTCAACCAATACTTGCCTATCGGTGAGATTGCCGTTTATAATGTAGCCATTTTTACAGCTACGGTGATTGCTATTCCGTATAGGAGTATGTACCAGATTGTGAGTCCACTGACGGCACAATTTATGAATCAAAGCAAGCCAAAAGAGCTATCCGACCTGTATAAGCGTAGCACCGTGAATACTTATTTTGTGAGTATGGTGATTTGTGTGCTTATCATCGTCAACGCCCAGCAGTGTTATGCTCTTCTACCTGATAAGGATTACAGCACAGGACTCACGGTGCTTATCATCATATCGATAGTAAAGCTATCGGACGCCTTAGTAGGTTTCAGCAATGCGGTATTACTCAATTCACCTTACTATCGCACCGTATTGTTTTTGGGTGTTTTTTTGGTCATAGGCACCGTTTTAATGAATATTTGGCTCATACCGCTTTACGGCATCAATGGGGCGGGATTAGCAACCCTAATCGCTTTTAGTTCGTATAACCTACTCAAGTCTGTTTTTGTGTATCGCAAATACAACTTGCAGCCTTTTTATAAAGAAACGTTACAGACCACCCTCTTTGGTATCGTAGCCATAGGAGGTTTCTTCTTTTGGGACTTTCCGTTTCACCCTCTTGTAAATATCAGCTTAAAATCATTACTCGTAGGGGGAGTCAGTGTATTTTTTCTTCTTAAATTGGGAATTTCGGACGAGTTAATAAGGCTTATTCGCCGATTTAGTAATTAGTAAATTAGTCCTTGTATTCGCTTTTCGTATAGAGTAGACCCACTGTAGAGCCACTGTAGAGCCACTGTAGAGCCACTGTAGACCCACTGTAGACCCACTGTAGACCCACTGTAGACCCACTGTAGGTTCGTTCTTCTTTCATTTATTATTCGGTGAAACTCTATGCTAAGTATGTTTGTATAATTGTTATGAATTTGTTCATCATAAAAGATATCCCAAAATATCTTTGTATATGATACTTTTTTTCTGTATCTTTGTCATTGGATTTTAGTAACCATAAAATGTACTAAAAAAATAAATGTAATATGCATCCACGTATAAAAAACATTCTTGAAAATTACACTTATCCTATTATCAAATCTATTACTTACCCTAATGGTGATATGCTTGTTTTAGAAGGACAATGGATTAAAGAGAAGTATCACCTAAGAATTTTGTGCCAATCTACCTTAGATAGTTATTTTTCTTATAACGAAGAGGATTATGTCTCTAATCTCTATCCGAAAATTATGGTAAAGAATGCCCAATATAAAATTTATGGAGGTGAATGTAGTTGGGAAGGAGATGGTTTTATTTACATTATCAATAAAGAAAAAGGGAAACTTTTATGGTTTTTGTTTTTGGATAATAGCGAGTATTTTAAGGAAGCCTATTTTGAGGATACAAACCATATAATCGCTCGTTCTGAACTTAACTTACAACTAAGAATTCCTATTAATGCCCCAGAAAAACTAACTATAACAAAATGACTTCAGAAGAAATAAAAGCCATTGTGTATTATATTCAAGGCTTACAAGTCCTTTGGAAAGAAGGTTATAATGCAGAAAAAGTAGGAGATTATACTTCCAATTTTATATGCAAAGACTTCAGAGACTATAATACCACAAATGAGCTGTGGGAGGTTATCAATGAGTTACGGCTTATGGGAGAAGGAGAAGAATGGGAAAAAACCAAAGAAGAAGTAGAAGCTCTCATTCAAGAGAAATTAGGAATTAGTATTTGCGAACCTATCAGTATACTTTCTTACACAACTAACTTGTTTATAAAGCAACTTACTAGTGATTTCTCAACCAATTCACTAGTTTTATCATTTATAGAACAGACAAAAGAGCTTATTACTTATCAAGAATATACTTTGGCATTGGAAAACTTACTGAAAAGCCTTTTGGAAAAATGTATTTCTATTCCAAGAGATACTTTGGCTATTATTGATGTTATTGAGGATTCTTATATCAAAAGATTACAGGCTTCATTATGGGGAGTGTAAAACCAAAATTTTTCTAATTATTTTTGATACTTCTTTGTGAAATTATTATCTTTGCAAAAAAATATTTTTTTATGAAAGAAAAAAGAAATACCAAACAAAAAATTAATTTATTTATAGGTTCGATTGGAGCCTTTATAGGGGTAGCAGTGTTTGTAGCTTATATTCCTCAAATTATGGCTAACTTAGAAGGACACAAAGCACAACCTTGGCAACCATTGTTTGCAGCAGGGTCTTGTCTTATCTGGGTGGTGTATGGCTGGACAAAAGAACCTAAGCCAGATTATATTCTCATTATTCCCAATTTTGTAGGAGTGGTTTTAGGATTTTTAACTTTTATTACTTCTCTTTAAATACATTGAGTTATAGGATATATTTCAATTAAAACAAAGAAAGTAAAATATAAATAAATCCATCAATAAAAAACTATCGTTTTTCTTTGGTGGATTATTCTTTTTTTATACCTTTGTCATTCGTTTGTTAAATAGCAAATAACTTTTTAAACTTACCAAAATATTATGTCTAAAGAATTAGAAAATGTAATGACCAATCACTTTGAAAAAAAACACCTTATCGCTTTGATATGTATAGTGATTGTAACCGCTGTAGTGTGGAATTTACCTACTGAGGTGTTTCATATTAGCGGACTAACGGTGGTACATCAGCGAATTATCGCTATTTTTGTGTTTGCCACTCTTATGTGGATTAGTGAGGCTATCCCTTCGTGGGCTACTTCGCTGGGTATCATCACCCTAATGTGTTTAACGGTTTCTAACCACAGTCTGTTCTTCTTTAAAGGAGAAGAGAACGAGATTTTCGGAAAACTACTCAGCAGTAAAGAGATTATGGCTACCTTTGCCAACCCTGTAATTATACTCTTTTTAGGTGGTTTTTTCTTGGCTATTGCCGCCACCAAATCGGGGTTAGACGTCTTGCTTGCCAAGAATTTGATACGTCCGTTTGGGAATAAAAGCGAGAATGTGTTATTGGGTTTCCTGCTCATTACGGGTATTTTCTCAATGTTTGTGAGCAATACTGCTACGGCAGCTATGATGCTCACTTTCCTTACACCTGTTTTTGCAGCATTGCCTGCAAGTGGCAAAGGACGTACCGCACTCACGATGAGTATCCCGATTGCTGCTAACTTGGGCGGTATGGCTACCCCTATTGGTACACCCCCTAACGCTATTGCTCTACAAGCTCTTAATGACCCAAAAGGACTGAATATGGGCGTTGATTTTGGCGAATGGATGTCGTTTATGTTCCCATTGGTACTTTTGTTACTCTTCATCTCGTGGCGACTTATATTAAAATTCTTCCCTTTTACTCAAAAAACAATTAACTTACATATTCTAGGAAAAGTACACCAAGGTTGGCGTATGTGGGTAGTAAGTGGCACTTTTATCGTTACCATTCTTTTATGGCTACTCCCCAGTGAACTAACGGGTATTGATGCCAATACCGTTGCCTTAGTGCCTATGGGTATTTTTGCAGCAACAGGCGTGATTACCGCCAAAGACCTACAGTCCATCAATTGGAGTGTTATTTGGATGGTAGCAGGAGGTTTCGCTTTAGGTTTAGGTATCAATGAATCGGGCTTAGCCGAACTTGCTATTGATACTATTCCATTTGGGTCGTGGTCGCCTATAATAGTATTGATTGCCTCAGGACTTATTTGTTATCTTCTCAGCAACTTTATTTCCAATACTGCTGCGGCAGCCTTGTTAATTCCTATTTTGGTAACTATTTGTCAAGGAATGGGAGAAAACCTAAGCGCAATAGGAGGTACCTCTACAGTGCTTATTGGGATAGCTTTGGCAGCATCATCAGCGATGTGTTTGCCTATTTCTACCCCTCCAAATGCCATTGCGTACTCTACAGGCTTAGTAAAACAAAACGATATGCTGAAAGTGGGGCTTATCGTAGGGCTTATCAGTATGGTGATAGGGTACCTTGTTTTATTTATTGTAGGAGAAACACATCTCTTAGGCTAATATGAAGAACATTATCATAACAGGTACCAGCAGAGGTATAGGCTTTGCGCTAGTACAACAGTTGGCTGCGGAAGGGCATAACATTTTAGCCCTTTCGCGGCATACTGCTACTATAGAGGCACTGCAATTGCCTAATGTGCATTGTTTCCCTTTTGATATTACAAAAACAGAAGACATACAAACGGTAGTCACTTATTTGCAACAATGGCAGTGCGTGGATATACTCATTCATAACGCAGGAAAACTCATCAATAAACCCTTTGAACAACTTACTGAAACTGACTTTTTAGAAGTGTATAAGGTAAATGTATTCGGAGTGGCACAACTCACTCAGAAAGTATTGCCTTTTATGAGGAATGGCTCGCACGTGGTAAGTATCAGCAGTATGGGAGGGGTACAAGGGAGTTTGAAGTTTGGCGGTTTGGCAGCGTATAGTTCCTCCAAAGGTGCTCTTATTACCCTATCGGAACTTTTAGCCGAAGAATACAAAGAGCGCGGTATCATCTTCAACACCTTAGCCTTAGGTGCGGTACAGACCGAGATGCTCACTGAAGCCTTCCCTGATTATAAAGCTAATATCACCCCACAGCAAATGGCACGCTACATTGCCGATTTTGCCCTTAATGGTAGTAAGGTATTCAATGGAAAAGTATTACAAGTAGCCAATACAACTCCATAAAACAATTAAAAACTAACGACTAATAACTAAAATATGTACATCATTATTTTAACGTATCAAAAAGACCTTTCAGAGGTTGAAAAACATTTAGAAGCACATCGCGCTTATTTAGATAAGCATTATGCTTCAGGACATTTTGTCGCTTCAGGAGCACAAGTACCCCGTGTAGGTGGTATAATTTTGTGCAAGGCAGGTAGTAGGGGAGAGGTAGAAACTATCATTGCCCAAGACCCTTTTTATCAGCACAAAATAGCAACCTACCAGGTCATTGAGTTTACTCCTACCAAATTCTCTGAGGAGTTCGGTAAGGTAGTCTCTTAAAACCACAATTAACAAGTGAAAATTATTTTTCTAACAGCCCTTACTTTTTCAATCTTAATACTCCTGCTTTATTACCTAATTCAGCAGTCTAAAAAGCCTTCGGGTTTTGTAGGTGTAATAATGATGAAACTTTTTAATCGTGTTTATATACCAATGGTACAATGGGCATTAGGACTTTATAAACCGTCAGAAGCTCCCCGAAAAATATTAGATATAGGAGTAGGAAATGGCAAATCAACTGTCCTGCTCACTGAATATTTTCCTCATAGTGAAGTTTGGGGAATTGAAATATCCAAAATCGCTATTAAGGAAGCAAAGAAGCTTCATACAAAGGCTATCTTTCAGTTAGAGGACATTCAGCATAACTCATTTGGTGATAAAACTTTTGATTTGATAACTGCTTTTCAAACACACTTCCATTGGCAAGACCTCAAAGAGGCTTTTTGGGAAGTCAAACGCATACTCTCAGACAAAGGTATTTTTCTCATTGCTTGTGAATATGCAAAGATTAGTTATTACCTTCCTAAGCTAAAAAGGACAGAAGATTTTAGTCAATTTTTAAACTCAGTAGGACTATCCTTAATACAAGAAGAAAGAATGCAAGGTTGGGTGTTTTACAAGTTAATAACAACTGAATATAAGTAACTTATAATAAAAATATAAACTTTTTATTTAACATATATTCTATAAAGTATCTGTTTAGTATGTATATAAATATGAAAATAATCTAATAATCAGTATATTAACTACCAATTTAAACAAAAGTAACAAGCATTTATTACGCTTACTAATGCTTTCGTTTTCGTTGTGATACTTATACTTTAGCTTTAAAATGTTTTAATAAAATATTAATAACCAATATTTTAATATAATAATTATATATGAGTAAAAATATAGTCTCTACTACCAAGAGGAAACGCAAGGCAAATCGCTCCAAAAAGGTAGGTTTGCCTGCCGGTAGTCTGGTGTATTTCGGTAATAAAGAGAAGCCTCTCAATATAGAAGTCTTTGCCTATAACGAGCATTCTTGTGAGGTAAAGAAAGTCTCTTCGGCTGAGGAAGCCCTTAAATTTATAATCGATAGCCGTATCACGTGGGTGAATGTAAACGGCTTAAACAATATCGAGGAAGTAAAAAAGTTAGGTGCTTATACTCATTTAGATAACCTATTTTTGGAAGACGTACTCGATACCGAACACCGACCTAAAGTAGAAATCCTCGATGAACATATTCTCGTGATCATTAAAATGCTGTACTACGGCAAAGATAAGCAACTCATTTCAGAGCACTTAGCATTATTATTGGGCAAAAATTACCTCATCACTTTTCAAGAAAGTGAAGACGAAGACGTGTTTGACCCCGTACGCAAACGTTTGCAAAACGCCGATAGCAGTCTGCGCAAACGCCCCGCTGACTATTTGCTATTCGGACTCTTAGATGCTATTGTAGACAACTATTTTGTGATTTTGGATAAAGTAAGCGATAAGATTGAGACCATTGAAGATGATATTATTATTCACCCTCGTGAAGATATGATTTCCGAAATCCAGTTGCTGAGAAAGAGTGCTATCTTTTTACAGAAATCAATTACGCCCTCGCGTGAGGTAGTAAACAAGATAGAGAAAACCCCTCATCATCTTATCGACACCGATACTAAGCATTATTTCCGTGACCTCCACGACCACACGGTGCAAATTGTCGAAACACTCAGCACTTACCGCGATATCCTTTGGGGACTTACAGATACTTATATGGGGGCAATGAGTAACAAGATGAACAACATTATGCGCTTGCTCACCCTTATTTCTACTATCTTTATTCCGCTCACTTTTATTGTGGGGGTATACGGTATGAATTTCAAGTATATGCCTGAATTAGAAGTATGGTGGGCATATCCGTTAGTATGGTTGGTGATGATAGGTATTTCAGTAACAATGATTTTCTACTTCAAACGCAAAAAATGGCTTTGACTTTCATAAAAATGCACTATCTTTTCGCACTATGAATTTGTTAGACGAGAATGTACAACGCTTTATCAGGGAATACGAGGGGACAACTACAACATTGCTCCTCAAGAAACCTGTGTTCAATGGTATTTCTAACAAAGAGTTAGCACAACAGATTGAAGGTAGGCGCACAGCAGCTAAAAAACTTCCTTTTTTGCTTACTACGGAAAGTATATTGTTCCCTCCAACACTTAATTTAGAGCAAACCTCCTCCGAGGCAACCGCTCAATACAAGGCTCAAGGCTTGCACGGAGAACGTTTTTTAGATCTTACTTGTGGGTTTGGTATTGATGCATTTTTTCTTTCAGAGAAGTTTAAAGAAGTTACGTTGGTAGAACAAAATAAGGAACTTCTCAGCAAAGTAGAACATAATTGGCAGGTTCTAGGACGCAAGGCCACATTTATAAATGGAAGCACAGAAGCTTTTTTGAAAGCTACAACAGCACATTACAACCTTATTTTTCTCGATCCTGCTCGTAGAGACGCTCTCAAACAAAAGAAGTTTCTCTTAGAAGACCTCTCACCTAATATCTTAGAGTTACAGTCTGTACTATTGCAAAAAACAGATAAAGTGTTTACCAAACTATCACCTATGATAGATATTAGTTATCTGTTGCATACGCTACCCAAGATAACACATATTCATTTGGTAGCCTTACGCAATGAAGTAAAGGAGGTATTGGTAGTACAAGAACCTAAAAAAGAAACGCAAGTACAAATACATTGTGTGAATTTGGAGACTGAAGAGCCTATTTTGCAATTTGCAGAAGAAGTGTTGCATAGTTGTCAAGTGGTGTATAGTGCGCCTAAAAAGTACTTGTATATTCCTAATAGTGCTTTGTTGAAATCAGGAGCTTTTAATTATATAACGCAACGTTTTGAGGTAGAGAAGTTGGACGTAAATACTCATCTATACACTTCCGAGCAGCTAAAAAAGCCCTTTGCCGGACGTGTTTTGCAGGTAACTCCTATCAATCTTAAAGAGTTAAAAAAAGGTAGTAAATATTGTATTCTCTCTAAAAACTATCCGTTATCGGTAGCAGAAATTAAAAAGAAATACCGTATCGTGGAAGGTGGTAATGAATATCTTATCTTTACCCGTTCCGTTGAGGGGTTGGTCGTACTTTTAGGGAAGGTAATCGAGTGAGAAAGTTTTTTCTTTTGAGGTAAAAATGCTTAGTAAACGATAGTTGTACACTGGGAGTAATCAAGCGAATAGGTTTGCTATCCGTAGGATAAACTGACTTGTTATTAAAGATTCCTGATAGCGATACTGTCCAATCATCTTTCAGATATACAAACGAAAAACGCGTCACAGAAGTAGGATAAACCTTAATATTCAGCTGTTGCAGTATGTCCATTTGGTTACCGAAATTCAATCCACCAATAAACGCCCCTGTAAGTAACCAGTGTTTGCTAGCTACCCAGGAATAGCCATAGCCCACGTGAAAACCTATTTGGAAATTCTCAAAAGCCTCGCTACTTACATTCTCTGTTTTAGCATCAGGTTCTATGCGATGCCAATAGAAACCACTGCCAAAAAGCAAACTCCCCGCTGATTTCACTTGGCGTTCGCTTTGCTCAAAGGCAGCTCGCGCCGAGAACTTGTCTGCACGCCATACGTAAGTGCTTTCTACACCTATTTGCTGGGTAGAAAGGGTAGGGAAGAGGGTGTAATTCCCTTTACCTCTATCGATATAAAATCCTGTATAGTCTTGATAATAAGCATCTATAAGTATGCGTTTACCGTATTTATGTGCTTGTATATCAATACTGCGAGTTTTTAGATTTGTTTCATTTTTTAGTCGGAATAAGTTCTGTGCATAAAGTACGTTAAGCCCTAATATCTTTCGCAAACCTATTCCAACTCCTAAACTAAATGGGTAGTTGGGTGAATAAGCCTCTTTCCCTTGCGTAAGTATGAGCATTTTAGTAGGCGTATATGCTCTGAGCCATATTTCTTGCGGATAAGGTTGAATGTAGGTAGTATCGCGCTCTTGTGCAAAGAACGAAAGGCAACCTCCCCACAAAAAAATCAATAATAAGGCTCGTAAATTCATTATAATATATAAAAACGGGTGCAAAAGTAATACATTTTTAGCAACTATGAAAATCATACTCAAATACTTTCCCTCACTTAGTGAGTTGCAACAAGAACAATTTGCAGAGCTCAAACCGCTATACGAAAAGTGGAATGCTCAAATAAACGTCATCTCGCGCAAAGATATAGACGATTTCTACGAACGACACGTTTTGCATAGTTTAGCTATTGCTAAGCGCATTCAGTTCGTTGATGGCACAGTACTATTAGATGTCGGTACTGGTGGAGGCTTTCCTGGCATACCTTTGGCTATAATGTTTCCTAACTGTCAGTTTACATTGGTCGATTCTATCGGAAAGAAAATAAAAGTAGTACAAGAAGTAGTAAAAGCTTTAAGGCTCACCAATGTAACGGCTATGCAGATAAGAGCCGAAGAACTAAAAGATACTTACGACTTTGTAGTAAGTCGTGCCGTTACTCAAATGAAGGACTTTGTGCCTTGGGTAAAAGGAAAGTTCAAGAAGACTTCTAAAAACGACCTCCCTAATGGTATTCTTTACTTAAAAGGCGGTGACCTTACTGAGGAGTTAGCACCTTTTCCTAAGGCAGAACTGACTGATATCAGTAGTTATTACGATGAACCTTTCTTCGAGACTAAGAAAATAGTGTATTTAAAGGGGTAAAATATTAGAACCAAATCATAAAAAAGGCTGTCTAAAATGACAGCCTTTTTTATGATTTAAATTTTCTTGAGTTGTTGTTGCATCATCTTTATTTGGTCGCTCATCAAGTTTTGTTTATCTAGCTTTTTAGCCTCAGTAAGGAGCTCCTGTGCTTCGCGTTTTTTCCGCTTTTGCATCATAATACCTGCCAAACTCAATTTTGCCATCGCTACGTCATAACTCATCGTAAGTCCCAATTGTAGGGCTTTACGAAAGTATTTTTCTGCTTGAGTAAGGTTCTTTTGCGAGTAGATAATACCGTACATATAGTTGTAATAGCCTTGTTGTTTGCGGAGTAAAGCTGTCTGAGGGTCTGCTATTTTGCCGATCCATTTTTCCATTCCAGCAAAGTCTTGCTTGCGCAAACGTAAGAATGTGAGAAGTATAAATTCGTTGCGAAAATAGAGTAAAATAGGAATAAGAGAAAGCAAAATAAGCGCTATACCATTTCCTATATTCCCCTGTGTGAACTGATATACCGCCCACGCTATGATAAGCACGGCTATAACTATCTTTAAATATTTGTTCTGTAAATATTTCATTTCTGTTTTTGTTTTAAAAGTTTGCAAAGGTAGTAATTCTTCTTGAATAATGCTAATATTTAATCCTTTTTTTCAACAAAGAGACTTTCGGGGTATTCTATATGAGTGAGATATAACCCACAAGCGGGAACCGATGCTCCTGCTTTACTGCGTTTCTTACTGAGGATAATATCTTCAAAATCTGTAAGCGAAAGTTTCTGTAAGCCTACATCTATAAGTGTTCCTACAATCGCCCGTACCATATTGCGCAAGAAACGGTCGGCAGTAATAGTAAAAATGAGTTGGTTCTCCACCTTATCCCAATGCGCTTCGTATATTTTGCAATTATATGTCTTTACATCGGTATGTGTTTTAGAGAAGCACTGAAAATCAGTATAATCAAAAAGTATTTGAGCCGCTTCATTCATAAGCGCTACATTTAACGGAAGAGTAAGTGCCATCGCATAATCGTAAGCAAAAGCATCTTTTTGAGTACTAATATGGTACTGATAAGTGCGTTTCAAAGCGTCAAAACGGGCGTGGGCATTAGGCTGTACTTCATATATATGATGAACAGCTATATCTTTTGGAAGAAAAGCATTTAACTTGTGAACCAGATTAGCGGGCAACGCTTCTGTCACATCAAAGTGAGCATACATCTGCAAAGCGTGCACACCACTATCAGTGCGACCTGCTCCCACAACTTCTATAGGCGTTCGCAAAAGAGTAGAAAGAGCCTTCTGTAAAACTTCTTGCACTGAAATAGCTTTGGGCTGGAATTGCCAACCGTAATAGTTTTTACCAAAGAAAGAAAGTTCTATAAAATAACGCATTTTTATCTTTATAAAAAGTAAAAGGTAACAGAGCATAACTCTGTTACCTTTTAACGAACATCTTATACTAAATTATTATTCACCCAATAGTTTTTTAACACGTTGGAAGTTAGCACTGTCGCTCAAAGCTCCATAAATGCTCTTTAGTTGTTCCAAGATATTTTTATCGTTGCCATTAGCTTTCACGTAGCTTTCTAATACTTCAGCAGCTTTTTTAAACAAAGCTTCTTTTTGGTCTCTAAGTTCATTGAATTTCTTAGTATCAGCAGCCGAATTGCCTAATGAATTCATTTGCTCAACCAAAGCATTACCTTCATTAATGTAAGTAGTCGAAAGGTTCAAAGTAGCATCAGCATATTTAGGTTTAATTTTAAGGGCTTGTTCAAAAGCTTTACGAGCCTCTATATTGTTACCTTGTTGCATATTGATAACCCCAATATTGTAGTGAAGGTCAGCATTATTAGGGTCAAGCTGTGCAGCTTCTTGCATTAGTTGTTTAAATTTTTCTTTATTGTCTAATTGCAAGTAAACATTCGCTTCAGCAAGAATGATGTTAGCATCTTTAGGATAAGCTTTTCTTGCTTCAGCAAAAGCTTTTAGCGCCTCATCAGTCTTGTTTTGCTCTACGTAAATAAAGGCAATATTTTTCACGATATCAGCACGTTTTGAAGGCGTTTTTTCATTTCTAGCTTTTTCGTGAGTACCTGCTTTTACCATCAAATCACGCTGATTTTTATCAGGGAAAGTTTCCTCTTTTTTAGTTTGTTTATTAGTAGCCAAATAAAGTGTTTCAGCACCGTCATAACCTAAGTCTTTCAACTCTTTATAAAGTTTCACAGCGTTGTCATAATCTTTATTTTCAACCGATACTACTGCCGCATTGTACAAAAATACAGTATCACGCGGACTGAGGCGGTATACTTGTTCAAAAGCAACCGAAGCATTCTTGTAGTTTTTACGCTCGTAATTGTCTTGTGCTTGCTTAGCTGCAATATTAATAGCCTCATCAGCCAAAGTTTGCAACTGGTTTGTGTATTTACCTTTACCTCCTTCTAATTGTCTTACTTTGGCAAAAGCTGAAGAAGCCGCTTGCAACGAAGCCAATACATTTTCATTTTTCTTGGCAGCCTCCACATTCACTTGTGCTTCCAAGAAATAGAACTGAGGTGCAAATTCTGTACCCTCAATAGAACCTTTAATGGAGCTTAATCCGCTTTTGGCAGTCGTTAAATCTCCTTTACGGATTTGTTTTTCAATCTCTTTGAGTTCTTTTTTTTGTCCGAACGCCACTGCCGAAATCAGTAAGGCAGCAGCCATTAATAATGGTTTTCTCATATTGTTTTGCAATTTTAACGCAGTTTTTTGTTTTATATACTAATTTGAAGTCGCAAATGTAGCACTTTATTTTTAAAGCACCAAATATTATCAACTTTTTATTTAGCAACAAAACTTGTGCCAACCGCATACTTCTGACAATTAGTCCGTTGAAGTTCCTCGAAAGTTATATCTCTCTATTTTCAATTCTCATAAACGTTCCTCAAAAGTTACTCACACTAAAAATTGCATTTTTTTCGCCAAAATCACGTTTTTATGATTTTTTTCTCAATAACGTAAATACCTCTTTCTACTAATTGAGATTCAACTTAGTAACCTCCTTCCTTCGTCTTTCCTTCGTCTTAGGTTCGTCTTTCCTTCGCTCTTCCTTCGGTTAAGATACATCTAAAAGGTAAGATAGGTATATTTTATATCTAACTGATATATAAACAATTATTATTTTCTATTCACTAAAAGATGAAAAAGAATTTTGTTGTCTTATTTTAAAAAAATATGCTCTATTTTAGAAATTTTAGCATTTTTTTCTCAGCCTCTCCAAAGTCATATAGTGCTTGCATTAATCAACCTTCATTCTCTTTTAATTTTAAAATCAATTTTGTTCAATTTCTGGCACGTAGTCTCACTGTAAAAAGAATACTTTTCACCTATTATATTATTGTTTTTCATTAACAATAAAATTTATAAGATATTACTATTGTATTTCCGATTATTATTTGTATCTTTGCCCTCAAATAAAATCTTATGAAGAAATTAACTTTAATCGCATTCCTTTTAATTGTCTTTTCTTGTAAGACAAACCCTTTTACAGGAAAGAGTACCCTTAACTTTATGCCTAATAGTCAGGTATTTCCGATGGCTTTTAGTGAGTATTCCACCTTTTTAAAATCTAATAAGGTAGTGAAAAACACAAATGATGCCGCTATGGTGAAACGCGTAGGCGAACGCATAGCCAAAGCTGCCAAACTATGGCTCGATACCAATGGTTATAAAGGCTATTTAGATGATTATCGTTGGGAATATAACTTGGTAGATAGTCCCGAGGTGAACGCTTGGTGTATGCCAGGGGGGAAGATTGTGGTTTATACGGGAATTTTACCTATTACACAATCCGAAACAGGTTTGGCAGTGGTAATGGGGCACGAGGTGGCTCACGCTTTAGCCGACCACGGGGCACAACGTATGAGTGCTGCTACCTTACAACAAATAGGTGCTATTGCAGGTTCAGTAGCCTTGCAAACTAGCAAATACGCTGCTTATACCGACCAGTTTATGCTCGCTTACGGCTTAGGGTCTAACTTAGGAGTAATGTTGCCCTTCAGTCGTTCCAACGAAACAGAAGCCGATGCCATAGGTATCCAGATTATGGCAATTGCTGGGTATGACCCCGCTGAGGCTCCTGAGCTATGGAAGCGTATGAGTGCCAAGAATAATGGTAAATCTACACCTACTATTTTAAGTACCCACCCTTCTGATGCCTCTCGTATCAAAAACCTCACAGCCTTAGTACCCAAAGCACGTGCTGAAGCTGCTAAGTTTGGAGTCACCCATTTTCAATAGCTAAAAGATATGATAAGCATCGCTACAATTCCTCTTTTGAAGGAGTATAGGGAGAGGTTGTCAACATTTTAGTATTATTCACACCAATATAGGTAACAAATAAAACATTATAAAGATATGCAACAAGTTTATGATAAAATTAATGAAACGGCTCGCATCATACAGTCGTACATCACAGAGCACACTCCTGAATTTGCTATTATTTTAGGTTCTGGACTCAATAAGTTAGAAGATGAAGTAGAAGTAATTTCTGAGATTAAATACAACAATATCCCTAACTTCCCTAAATCTACTGTAGAAGGACACAAAGGTAAACTGATTTACGGCAAAATAGAAAACCGCTATGTGCTAATGATGGCAGGGCGTGTGCATTATTACGAAGGATATACAATGCAAGAAGTAACCTTCCCAATACGCGTTTTTGCGCAATTAGGTATTAAACGTCTGATTGTTTCTAACGCTTCAGGAGGGGTGAACCCTAACTTTTCAATAGGTGATGTAATGGTTATTCGCGACCATATCAATTTATTTCCTGAGCACCCTCTACGCGGTAAGAACTTAGACCTATTTGGTGCGCGCTTCCCCGATATGAGCAAGCCTTATAGCCAAGCTATGATAACCGAGCTCGAAAAGATAGCCAAGAAACATAAAATCAAGCTCCAAAAAGGAGTGTATGTAGGTTTGCAAGGTCCTTCTTTTGAAACCCCAGCCGAATATGGTATGGTGCGTATTTTAGGAGGTGATGCCGTAGGTATGAGTACCGTGCCCGAAGTAATTGTAGCACGTCATCAGAATATGGAAGTGTGTGCCCTTTCAGTCATCACCGACTTAGGTGGTCCCGACATCTCCCCCGACGTATCACACGAAGAAGTACTCAACGCCGCTAATATTGCAATGCCAAACGTGATATTATTGGTGAAGAATTTGATTAAAAGCTATCAATAGTTTTTAGTTGTGGTATAAACTTTGCCAAAGTTTCAATAGCTTGTTGTGCTACAACCTTTGGCAAAGTTAAATTACCAAATTATTCACTTTTCACTCCTTACTCTTCACTTTTTGCTTTTATAAGCTTTAGCACCTTCTCGGGGCAACGCACCGGTCTGAAAGTCTTCGCATCTACAAACACCAATACAGTATTAGCCGTAGAGAGTAATTCTCCTTTTTCATTGAGAATTTCATAGTTAAACTCTATTTTTGTAGAGGGTAATTCTTTTAATTTGGTACGAATAGTAATGAGCTCGTCATACAAAGCAGGCTTTTTATACTGAATTTGCAGGGATACCACAGGCATCATTATTCCTTCTTCTTCCATCGCCTTATAGGTAAAGCCAATAGACCTTAGCCACTCCACTCTTCCCAATTCAAGATACTGAGGATAATTTCCGTAGTACACTACCCCCATTTGGTCAGTTTCTGCATAGCGTGTACGCAATACATAATCAAAATATAATTCTTTCATATTTAGATAGATATAAATATTAACAAAACATTAACAGTGCTCCCATATAAAATAAAAGTACAAAAACAAATGTTAAATATTTTTTTTATTCAAAAATTATTCACAACTTTGCTCACTGAAAAAACAACAGTTTTATCACCGGCAAAATTAGTAAAAAAATCTAATAATCAAATTTTTAGCTAAAAAGTAGCACTAAAAAAGATGAAAGAAGCAGCTGAAAAAGTCTGGAGTAGGTGTCTTGAATTCATAAAAGACAATATCACTGAGCAACCATTTAACACTTGGTTCGCTCCTATCGTACCTGTGGAATTAGAGGGCAATACCCTAAAAATCAAAGTGCCCAGTAAATTCTTTTGCGAGTGGTTAGAAGAAAATTATATTTCTCTTCTCAAATCAGCTATGACTTTTACCTTAGGTGTAAACTCTCGCCTCGTATATATTGTCGATACTCCTCTTACTAAAGAACAACTTCCTAGTACTAATCGGCCAGAATTAGCAAAACAGACTTTGACTTTAGCTACTGAAACCAAAGACCCTGGACTTAAAAATCCTTTCGTAATACCGGGTATTCGCGAAATAACTGTTGATCCTCAGCTGAACTTACATCAGAACTTCGACAACTTTGTGGAGGGGGCTTCCAATCGTTTAGCCCGCTCTGCAGGTATGGCAGTTGCCAATAAACCTGGGGGTACGGCTTTCAATCCGCTGTTTATCTTCGGAGGAGTAGGCTTAGGTAAAACCCACTTGGCACACGCAATAGGGGTAGATATCAAAGAAAAATACCCTAAAAAGAAGGTACTATACGTCTCTGCCGAAAAGTTCACTCAACAGTTTATCAGTGCTTCCACAGCCAAAGACAAAGATAAAAATACACTTAACGACTTTATTCACTTCTATCAGCTCATCGATGTGCTGATAGTCGATGATATTCAGTTCTTATCAGGGAAGGTAAAAACCCAAGATGCTTTCTTTCACATCTTCAATCACCTGCACCAAAATGGAAAACAGGTAATTCTCACTTCCGATAAAGCACCAGTTGATTTGTTCGATATCGAACAGCGCTTGCTCTCTCGCTTCAAATGGGGGCTTTCAGCCGAACTACAAACGCCCGACTATGAAACGCGCTATAAAATATTAGAAAATAAATTCTATAATGATGGCGCTGAAATAGGTGAGGATATCATCGCTTATTTAGCTGAAAATATTCGTACCAATGTGCGTGAACTCGAAGGGGTGAGTAATTCACTGATTGCACAAGCAGCTTTCAACCGCAAAGAGTACTCTATAGAACTTGCACAAAGCATTATTGATAAATCGGTGAAGAATAATCGAAACGATTTGACGATTGACCATATTCAGCAAATCATCGCCGATTACTTTGGCTTAGATATAGAATCCTTGCATTCAAAAACTAGAAAGCGTAATGTGGTTCAAGCACGACAGTTGGCGATGTTTTTTTCGAAGAAATACACCAAAAATTCACTTTATACTATTGGAAGCCAAATAGGACAACGCGACCACGCTACGGTGCTACACGCTTGTAAAACGGTGGAAAATCTAATAGAAACCGACCGTGCATTCAAGAAATATGTAAGTGATTTGGAAACTAAATTCTCTGACTGATGGAATCCTTATCTCAACTATTACCACAAGAAGAACGATTAGCGGTAAGCAATGAACAAAAATCTCTGAAAATAGGACTTCCAAAAGAGCAAACCTTTCAGGAGCATCGCATTTGCTTAACTCCCGATGAAGTAGCGGTATTAGTAGCTAATGGACATCAAATACTAATAGAGGCTGGGGCAGGGGAGGAGGCTCATTTTTCCGATACTGACTATAGTGAGGCAGGTGCCGAAATAGTATACGATACCCAAGAAGTATTCGCGTGTCCTATTGTGCTAAAAGTTCAACCGCCCACTACTGATGAACTTGCTTACTTTAATGCTCAATCTGTATTGTTGTCGGCTTTACAACTTAACACGCAAGATAAAACTTACTTCGAGACGCTTGCACAAAAGCAAATCACTGCCTTAGCTTTTGAATATATAAAGGACGAAGCAGAAAATCACCCTATACAGCAGTCGGTTGATGAGCTCACAGGTATCGCAGCTGTACTCACCGCCTCTGAACTGCTTGCAGAAGAAAACCGACTCTTGCTCGGCAATATCACTGGAATACCGCCTACTGAAGTAGTGCTTTTGGGAGCAAATGAACTCACCAAAGCTGCTGCCAAAACTGCCTTAGGATTGGGTGCCAATGTAAAGATATTTGCTCCTTCTCTCACCGATTTGAGAAAACTACGCACACATTTGCCCTCCTCAGTATATACCGCTACTTTGCAACCTCAGTTACTCCGAGAAGCCTTAACACATTGCCACGTGCTTATAGGGGCTATGAGTGGAGAATGTCGCTCGCCCATAGTAGTAACCGAAGAGATGGTACAACAAATGAAGCGTGGTGCTGTGATAGTAGATGCTAGTATTGGCATAGGAGGCTGTATAGAAACCAGTAAGCTTACCACTTTAGAACAACTTACCTTTACAAAATACGAAGTAGTACATTGTGGAGTGCCTAATTTACCTTCCCGTTATGCTCATACAGCTTCAACTTTGCTCAGCAATATCCTATTATCTTACTTACTAAAAATAGGAGAGGAGGGAGGTGTAGAAAACCTTTTACAAATAGACAAAGGTTTTAGAAACGGACTCTATTCTTATCACGGAATCCTTACTCATCACAACATCTCCAAGTGGTTCGGATTGCCTTACAAACCTTTACATTTATTGTTTTTATAGACACAGAATAAGTTTTCTTAATACTTTGATAATAAAATGTCCGAGAAGTTACCTCTATAACTTCTCGGACATTTTGCTATTGTATTGTTTCTAACTTCAATTTTCTGTTTTGTTAAGACCTTCTAATACTGAATCAAAGAACAACAACATTTCGCGAGCGTGGTATTTGCCGTATTTGTTGAAAGTTGCTTGTGTTTTAGTATCGGGTTTCCAATCGAAGAAAGCGTGATTGGCACCTCCTACTTGTATATACTCCACCCTCTGACCGGCTTTGGAAAGGGCTCGTTCGTAAGCTTTAACCTCTTCATCTTTTATAAGTCCATCTTCTGAACCTCTAAACAACAATTGGGGTACTGTTCTTTTAGAAGCCTCTGGAATACTGTTGATAGGTGCAATTTCGTTTAAATAAGGATAGTCTTTAAAGCGATGGGTGAGCATTTCAGGGCGAAATACTCCATAGCTGGGTGCAGCAGCTTTGATAGCTTTAACCAACTCATTGCGCACTTGTGCCACAGTTTTCCCTTTAGGCATATAGGTAGGCATAAATTCGTAAACACCTTGCGTTTTACCAAAACCTCTATCGCCTATGCGTTCTACAAAATTTGCTGCTGAAGCCGATAAATGTCCTCCCGCACTATCGCCCGTAAGAAGTAACTTACTGCTATCGCCTCCGTATTTAGCAGCGTTTTCAGCAATGTGTAACAAAGCCCCATACACATCTTCTATAATTTGGTGCAATTGAGTAGGAGTACTATCTCCGTCAAGTTTGTCTATCCAGCGATAATCAATGTTGAAAACCACATATCTGCCACTGTTTGCTAGTTCGCGTGCCAAACCTCTCATCACCGATTCAGTATTGGAGCTCCATCCACCTCCGTGAATAATTACGATACAAGGTAGGTTTTGCTTACCTTTAGGACTATATACATCGTATTTCAGCGGTTTTACTCCCGGTTTAGCATAAACAATATCTTGCACTACTTTCAGATTAGCTTCCGCTTTTCTAGGTATAAAACAAGCTCCTACATTCATATCTTTGTCTACTTTCACTTTGAACTCAGGTGTAGACTGTTCATAAAACATAGCCCCCCACTGTTCTGGTAAGGAGTAATAACCACTATCAAAAATATAGCCAGTGGCAGGAGTTGCTTTGAGTGTAAGAACTGTGCCTGCTTTTACCATTCCGTCCTTAGGTAAAGTAGGACTAATAGTATACGAACCATTACGTGCCTCATCAGGCGTTACTTTGAATTTGTTTTGTGCTTGTAGCCCTACAACAAATAAGGTTATAGCACTGAATAGTATGCATTTTTTCATATATAGATAAATTAGTAATTTTACTTTTTATGACTTTTGTACTTAGTGTTGCGAGCATCTTTGATTACACCTTTCCAATTGTCAGATATTTAGGAAAACAACAAAGCTAAAGGTTCTACTTTATCTGAAATAATCTTTAATAAGGCTTGTTCGGAAGTACCAAAGTTGGACAAAAAACCATCGACCTTTATTAATGACTAAAATAATATTCTAATACTTTTAGCTTAAAAATATATTGATATTTGGCTTTAACAAAATCGTTTTGAGCATTCTCATACTGATATTTAGCTTGACTAAAATCAAAAGTATTCATTAAACCTACATTATGACGCTCTTGCGCATAACTAAACGCCTGTTGTTTTGCTTGTACCGTCTTTTCACTCGCTTCATATAGCTTTTTAGCATTCGAAGCATCATTATAGGCTTGATAAATGTTCTTCTCAGAAGTAAGTTCTGCTTGTTCTTTAGCAAATTGACTTTTTAAAAAATTTAATCGCTGACGTTTTACAGTTCCTAAAGTTGAAAATCCGTTAAAAATAGGAATATTAAGCGATAACCCTGCATACATACCTTTATTAGCATCAAGTTGTTGCCAAAAATCTTGCGCTTGCTTCTTACTCCATCGTGAACTATAACCCCATTGAGCAGAAAGACGCGGTGAATAAGCCGATTGTGATAAACGCAAACTATTTTGAGCTACTTGCATATTTGCTTCGGCTAATTTTACATCGCTCATTACCTCTTTGGCACGCTCATAAATCTCTTCAGGAGTTTTATTAAGAATATCAGCAGAAGGTTGCTCAAAAGCACTATCTGCAATATCAAAATCTCGATAGTTTTTTAACAAAAGTAATTGTGCCAAACCCATTTTGGCAATAAAGAGAGCGTTTTCGGTTGCTATTATTTGCTGTTCTTGTGTGAGCAGTTGTGCTTCGGCTTCATAAATATCTCCTTTGGGTAAAGATCCTGCACCAATAAGTTCACGGGTGCGCGTTAAACTTTCCTTTGAAATTTCTAACTGTGCTTTCAAATTCTTGATTTGTTCTTTATTGCTCAACACTTCAGCATAGGCATTGATAATCATCAGTACTATATCGTCTTTCATTTTATCTAACTGATATTGAGAAGCTATACGATTAAGTTCCGCCTGATGTAACTTGCGCCAATTTTGTAGTCCTGCAAAAAGAGTAAGGTCTACGCTTACTCCTCCTGATGCCGATTGAAAGAAAGCATTTTCAAACTGATTGGTTACAGGATTGATATTTTTTCCCTCATTTAAGTTATAAGATGCATTGCCATTCACCGAGGGCAAGAAACCTGCTTTGGCTTGCATTTTATCAATATCTGTGGCTTTTAAATCTATTTCCGATTGTTTAATAGATAGGTTATTTTCTTTGGCATACAGAATACAGTCGCTTAATGTCCACAGTTTTTGTGCTACTACTGAAAAAGGCAGTAAACAAAGTAAAAAAAATAACTTTTTCATCATTTTGTTCTATTCAATAAGTTTGATATTATATATAGTTCCTGAATTATTATACATACAAAGTAATTCGTTCTTAACTATTTATCATTACAAAAAATACCTTGTTAGGACGCACTGCCTAACAAGGTATTTTTTCTTATCGTTTGTCCTCAATACCAAATTCTTTCCATTGTGTTTGAGGAATATCAATTTTTATGAGTTTTTTAATGAAAGATACTTTACTTTCTATTTCGGTAATAGTCTTACTAAGCTCTTGAGTCTTAGTTTTGAGGTCGGCTTTGAGTTTTTCTTGCTCGCTGTTGAGTGTTTCCATCTTCTTGCGGAGTTCTTCAAGCTTGGTAATGTCTTCGGCTTTCACGCCCAAAGGCAATTTGTCATTACGACCTTTTAACCCGTCAATCATCACTTGTGATTCGACTAGATTAGTTGAATAAGTTTTCTTTGCCATAAGATTGTCAATTAAATTTTATGAGATAATTACTTGTTTTATTTGTTTCCTATATAGGAAATCGTTTTACTGAGATAGTTTTTTCAGTTCCCAACATAGGAAATCATTTTCCCGAGATAGTTTATTTAGTTTTCTATATGAGAAAACGTTTTACTGAGATAGTTTTTTTAATTCTCTATATAGGAAATTGTTTTCCCCAGATAGTTTTCTCTTCTTTTATATAAGAAGCAGAAAAAGTACTTTTTGAAATTTCTCTGCAAAGGTATGTATTATTTTTTAATAAACAAAAGAAAAAGATTATTTATCGTAGAAAATCTTTCATTAATAGAAAAAAATGTGATAAATAAGAAAACTTTTCATATCAGTTGAGCCAACCGCTGAGTAAGGGCTTTACGGCTGTATTGTTCTACTTCTTTGGGGTTGGTTTTAAGTGTTTTATGTTGGAATTGATGATAAAACTCTACTATTTTGGCTTTCATCTGAGAGGCATCGGTATATCCTACAAAAGTACCTGTTTGTGTTTCAGTGAGAATAGGTGTAACATCCCAGTTATGAGGTCCTATGGCGAGAATAGGTCGCCCTGAAATCATATATTCAAACAGTTTACCCGGAATAATACCTTGTGTTTCTTCGGAATCTATTTCGATGAGCAACAATACTTGCGATTGCTTTTGCAAACCAATAGCTTCTTGATGGCTAATATAACCTTTATTAATATAATAAGGTGTAAGTCCGTTATGGCGAATATCTTCTTCGATTTCTTCACTTACTTTGCCTGCAAAACAAAGTGTGAAATCTTCGGCAAAATGAGGTTCTTCGCGTACTAATTCGGCTAATATTTTCCACAGTATTTTGGGGTTTCTATCTGATAATAAGGAACCTATGTGCGAAATAAGGAATTTATTGGATAGGGGAGGGGTGATTGTTTTTTCCTCGTCGTAACCATTGGTAATCACCTCAATAGGAGTATTGGTAAGCTGCTGAAAGTCTTTTTGCGTCTTGAAACTTGTTGTAATCACCAAGTCTGATTGTTGTAACACTTCTTTTTCCCAATAATGCTGACGTTTATCTGCCCATTTAGTAAGGCGTAAATCTTTGTAATAACCAATAGTTGTCCACGGGTCGCGGAAATCGCTAATCCATTTGAGGTGGGGAATTTGTTTCTTTAACTCATAACCTATAAGGTGTACGCTGTGAGGAGGCGAAGTGGTGATAATAGTTTCTATCTGGTTTTCTTTTATAAACTTATTCAGATACTTTACAGAAGGTTTGACCCAGAATTTACGAGCATCGGGAATAAAGAAATTACCACGTATCCAAAGTAATACTTTATCTAAAATAGAAACTTTTTTGCGCGGAATGATACCCGAACTAATCTTTTGGGTTTTCTTTTTAGAGAACAACGAAGCCCAAGCATAAGGTTCCCATATAGGATGTTTAATAATTTGTATATCAGTAGGCAAATCGTTTCCTATTTCATTGTCGATGATAGGATAAGTTGGGTTTTCAGGAATATATACAATAGGTTCTATATTAAAATCTCGTAAATATTTTACGAATTTTAACCAACGTTGTACACCAGGTCCGCCAGCAGGCGCCCAATAATAAGTGATGATAAGTACCTTTCTCATATCTTTTTCCCTATCTGTTATTTGACATAATATACATTATAACCATTTTACAATAGGTGTTTTTTTCTATGAAATAACACCGCTACCCACTAATTCATCTCCGCTATACCAGGCAGCAAATTGTCCCTCAGTAATAGCACTTTGGGGTTCTGAAAAATGAATATACAAACCGTTTTCGACTTTGTATAAAACCGCTTTCTGTAATGGCTGACGATAGCGTATACGTACCATAAACTCTTTCGATTCATATATTTTTAATGCCAAATCTTCTCGAATCCAATGTTCATCAGGGGTTGCTATAAACAAAGCACTGCGGAACAATCCGCGATGTGTGTGTCCTTGTCCTGTATAGATGATATTCTTTTCGATATCAGTTTCTATAATGAACAAAGGTTCTTTGGTTCCTCCCACATTTAAGCCTTTGCGTTGCCCTTTAGTAAAATAATGAGCCCCTTGATGGATACCTACTTTTTTACCGTTTTCGGGTTGATACACAAAACGTTGTGACAAATACTCCAATTCGTCTTCATAAGTTTCAAAAGTGCGTGGCATATCAAAGTCAGTATATCCTTTCCAATCATTGGGGATTTCAATAATATCGCCTTGTTTGGGTTGTAGCTTTTGTTGTAGGAACTCGGGTAAACGTACTTTTCCTACAAAGCAAAGTCCCTGAGAATCTTTTTTATCAGCGGTTATCAAATCTTGGGCTTTAGCAATGGCTCTCACTTCCGATTTCTGCAATTCTCCAACAGGAAAAAGTGCTTTACTAAGTTGGTCTTGTGAAAGCTGACATAGGAAATACGATTGGTCTTTATTTTCATCTTTCCCCGATAGTAATCGGTAGATTTTTCCACCTTTTATCTCTATTTCTTCTTTGCGACAATAGTGTCCTGTTGCTACGTAATCGGCGCCTAAACTAAGGGCGAGCTTCATAAAGACATCAAACTTGATTTCGCGATTACACAACACATCGGGATTAGGTGTTCTGCCGTGTTCATATTCATTGAACATATAATCGACAATACGGGCTTTGTAGGGTTCACTCATATCCACCGTTTGAAATGGAATACCGAGCTTTTCGGCTACTAAAAGCGCATCGTTACTATCTTCTAACCAAGGACATTCATCTGAAATAGTAACCGAATCATCGTGCCAATTCTTCATAAAAAGTCCTATCACTTCATACCCTTGTTCTTTTAACAAATAGGCTGCTACACTACTGTCTACCCCTCCGCTAAGTCCTACTACTACTCTTTTCATTTTTATTCTTTCTTTATGTTCTTCTTCCTATAAAAATATAATATTGAAAGCATTACCAATATCAAAAGCAATAATGGATACACAAATACTTTTACTTGCCAACTGCTGGCACTTTCGGCTACTTTTTCCTTATCTAAGAAAGCCAATTGTACTTTCTTATTACGCAAACTCAAAAACTCAGTATCGTCTAAGAGGTAATTTAAAGCATTCTGCAAGAAAGCTTTATTGTCATAATATTTGTTTGTCCATTTATCAAATCCAAGTTCTAAGGGAATATTATTTTTGCTATCGATATCGTTTTTGATAATATCGCCATCGGCTACTACAAGCATTTTAGTAGGCTTGCTTCTATCGGATTTTTCTTTGAGGTTTATGGGGTGAATACGATCTTTATAAACTGAGTTAAACTCTCCTTCCAAAAGTACTGCTAAGGGAATATTTCCGTGTTTGTAGGCTTCTTTATTCTGGTTATTAGGGTCAATACGTAAGTTAATTTCACGTGGAGTGCCATCAGCTTTTGAGAAAGGCGAACTAGTGAGAAGAACTGTTTTCTTCACACCGTTTTTCAGCGTGTCGATGCTATTGGCAAACTGAAACCTCACCGCATCTAGATGATTGTTGATAAGGTGATTATTACCTGAAAGCACCAATGGATTATACACCCAAGGGATAGGCATATAACGGGTTTGAGAGCCATCGCCAGTAGCTACTATGATTTCAGAAAAATACAAATCGTTTACTAAGGTGTAATTAATGCGGAACCCATATTGGAAAAACATATCGGTAAGGTTCAGATTGATAGGCATAGCCATTGTCATTCCGCCTGTTTTATACATATCTTCTAAGGAAACTGCTACATTGTCAATCAGCCATAAGGCACAACCGCCATTCATTATATATTGGTCTACTACCTGCTTTTGGGCATCAGTAAAAGGCTCGGTAGGCTTAGGTACAAGTAGTAAATCAAACTTTTCGAGGTCATGTAGAGTTTTTTCAGGATTGGTTGCTACTGAATCGAGAGTGAAAGGTGCTATAAAGTAGTATTCGCGCGCTGTTTTGAGGAAGTCGGCCATATAGATATCTTCCAGCGCACCATTACTTCTGAGCACTGCAATTTTCTTCTTCTTGTCCAACGTAAACTTATAGAGCGCATCGGTAAAATTGTATTCCAATTTCTGTACCGAGTTTTGTACCTGTTCTTGGTCAGTAGAGCCGAGTTTGTTCACAAAGAGGCGTACACGCTCACTCTTCTTGCCATCACTAATTACTGCCCAAGGGAAAATATACTCAATAGAAGATTTTCCTGCTTCATTTTGAGTGATTTGCAAGGGTTGATAGCCATTGTTTATCAGTTCTTGAATCACACTTTCGGGGTGCTCCTCCCCTTCTAATGGGTTTACAAAATTGACGATAATATTGTTATTGGTAGCTGCATACTCGTCTAATAACTGAATCGTTTCAGTCTGTAATTTCTTAAATTCGGTAGGGATATTGCCTTTTAGCAATACATCAATCACGATAGGATTCTGTATTTTAGCAAGCGTTTTCTTGCTCACCTCAGAGAGCGTATAACGTTTGTCTTGTGTGAGGTCTATCCGCGTATGCCATTGCTTGGCAATATAATTGACTGCAAGGAGGCACACCAAGGCTATAAGCACCTTGATAACAGTGTTTTGAAAGAGTTTTTTCATCGTTTGTAAGCTTTGAGTGATAAGGTAGTGAGGTATATGAAAAATAAGATAACAGAGAGGAAATACAAGATATTTCGGGTGTCGAGTACTCCCCTACTGATAGCGTCGAAATGCGTTTGAAAGCCCACTCCAACGAAATCATCGGGGGCTACAAAAGCGATAAGCTGGTCGATGCCAAAAAAGAAAAAGAAGCATAGAAAGGCAGCTAACACAAAGGAAATGATTTGATTACTACTTATGGACGACGCCCATAAGCCCACTGCTGCAAAGGTGGCTACCAGTAAAAACAAGGCAATGTAAGAACCCACGGTGCCTGCTATATCTAAGTTGCCTACGGGGTTGCCCAATACCCATACCATATATACGTATAAGACTGATGGCAAGAGGATTACAAGGAGCAAGAAGAGGATACCCAAATACTTGCCGAGCACCATTTGCAGAGTGCTGACTGGCTTAGTGAACAAAAGGGCTAACATACCGCTTTTTTTCTCCTCGGAGATGCTTCTCATTGTAAGGGCAGGTACTAAAAAGACGAAAAACCAAGACGAAAGACGGAAAAAGGGCAACAAATCGGCAAAACCAGCGTTGAAAATGTTGTAATCTGTTTTAAAGACCCATAAGAACAATCCGTTAAGCACAATAAAGAGCCCAATGATAGTAAGACCAATGGGAGAAGTGAAGAAATAACGGATTTCTTTTTTGAATAGTGCGTACATTTTTATAGTTAAGAGTTAAGAGTTAAGAAGTAAAGAGTTGTGATTACTTACCTTTATTCTTAGTGATTTTTCAGCGTGCAAAAGTACGAAAATAATATGATATTACCATTATAGAGGGGCAATAAAAGTTAGTAACGATTATCATATTTTCAAGAGTATTGGTTTTTATTGCAGAAAATGTAATGTAAAATTTAGCTAGTTTTACTCTATAGTTAGCTCTCTTATTCTTTATAACGTCCCGTAAAAACTAAAAATGAAAAATTTCATAAAAACATATTGTATTAGTCAATTTTTCTATAAAATAACTATTTTATAATTTTATTAATACTAAAAATGATTCATTCTTCCTTCACTCTCCTTTTGGTGGAGGTTCGGTGAGGTATTTTTTCTATTTGGGCACTCCCCTCCCCTACCCTTTTCAAGCCTGTTTTGAAGATACTTGTGACATTATAGGATTTTCAATAAAAAGCCTATTCGTTAAATATTTTTCAAAGAGGCTAAAGGTAGTTCTGAACTATCTACAAAAAAGTATTTTTTCTTAGGTAGTTAGGTTTTTTTGTGGTATATTTGCGCCTGATTTCAGAAAATATAATAAATTGATGTAAAAATCATATTATATGAGTTCAAAGTTTTTTACTAATACAGAAGGGAATACCTTATTTAAGAAGTTTGAGGGTATTATTAAAGCAATGAAACCGGTTGCTTTCAAAGCTGTTTCAGCTTATTTTCGTTCTTCTGGTTACTTTAAAATGCGTGAAATGCTAAAAGAAGTAGAAGAAGTTAAGATATTAGTGGGTATCAATGTAGATACTCTTATAGCTGATGCTCAAAAAAGAGGAATTCTTTACTTTAAAAATTCGGATAAAACTAAAGAAGAGTTTGAAAAGTGGTTTATTGAGGATGTAAAAGAAGCTCAATATTCTAAAGAAGTAGAAGAAAGTATCTTGCAGTTTATTCAAGATATTGTAGATAAGCGTATTGAAGTAAGGGTACACAATAGTCAATCTATTCACGCTAAATTCTATATAATTTTGCCAAAAGAACATAGTGAATACACTGATGGTTGGGTTGTTATGGGCTCTTCTAATCTTACTGATGCAGGTATTGGTAGTAAAAAAGCTCCTAACTATGAATTGAATATAGCTTTAAAGGATTTTGATGATGTAGAATTTGCAAAAAAAGAGTTTGATAAACTATGGGAAGACTCTGATGTATTACTTCCTGCTGATGTAGATGGACTTATTAAGAAAACTTATATTGGGCAAACGTTTACTCCTTTCGAAATATTTATAAAACTACTTATAGAGTATTTTGGAAAAAATATTGATTACGACCCTAATACAGTGGGCGATTTACCTTCAACTTATAAAAAGCTAAGTTATCAAATAGACGCTGTAAACCAAGGGTTTGAAATGCTACAAAAGCACAATGGCTTTTTCTTAGCCGATGTGGTTGGATTAGGAAAAACAGTTATAGCCTCGATGATAGCCAAACGTTTTTGTATAGCTAATGGTTTTGCACAAACTAAAATATTAGTAGTTACTCCTCCAGCAGTAGAAAAGAACTGGAAGCAAACTTTTAAACTTTTTAAGTTAGATAAGAATACTAAGTTTATTACCAATGGTAGTCTTAATAAAATAGTAGATGAAAAGGATTTGGATAACTATTGGGAAATAGATGAATATGATTTAATTTTAGTAGATGAAGCGCATAAATATCGCAATCATAGATCGCAAGGCTTTGATTACTTACAACGAATTTGTAAAACCCCACGAAAAGCTGAAGGACTTATAGAGGGAGATAAGAAAAAAGTAATACTTATTTCAGCAACTCCTCTTAATAATCGTCCGGAAGATCTTTATTATCAAGTACAACTATTCCAAGATATTCGTACAAGTACTTTGGAAAAAGTAAATAATTTGCAAAACTTCTTTGCTCCATTGATTCGTGAATACAAAGATATTATGAATACTACCACTCCTGATATGGGAAAAGTAAGGAATATCTATAAGCAAATTCGTGAAAAAGTAATTGCTGAAATTACAGTGCGCAGAACACGGAAAGACCTTAAGAAATATCCTAAATATTTAGATGATTTAAAAGAACAGGGTATTATTTTCCCTGAAATAGCACCTTTACAAACCATAGAATATCAGTTAGACACCTCTCTTGGTAAGCTGTTTTATGAAACAATATTTAACTTAACAGATGATGATAAAATAAGTTATTATCGTTATCAGGCTATTCGCTTTTTGAACAAAGAGATACAAGAAGAATACTATGAAAAAGCTGAATTAGTATCTCAATCGTTAGCGGGTATTATGAAAACTTTAATGGTGAAGCGTTTGGAAAGTAGTTTTGTAGCGTTTAAGAAAACATTAGAGAACTTATTAAAATCAACTCAACGGATGATTGAAATGTTTGAAAATGATAGAGTTTATATTGCGCCTGACTTGAATATCAACACTTTATATGAAAAAGGTTTTTCAGAAGAGGAAATAGAAGAAATAATCCTTCAGAAAAATGCAAAAAATGCAAGAAATAATATCTTTTCGGCAGATGATTTTGATCCTGTACTCTTAGAAGGTTTAAAAAAAGATGCAAATTCACTGAAAACGCTTTTTGAAAAATGGCAAAAGATAAAGAATGACCCTAAAATAGATAAGTTATTTAGCATTTTAAATAGTACTTTACTTGATAAAGAAAAGAATCCTTCACAACAGTTAATTATTTTTACTGAAAGTAATGATACAGCTGATTATTTAACAGAAAAACTTTCAACTAAAATAGCTCCTAACAAAATATTGAAAGTTTCTTCAGAAAATAGAAGTAAAATATTTGATGATATTCAAGCTAACTTTGATGCTAACTATACAAAAGAGCGAAGAAATGATTTGCAAATACTCATTACTACCGACGTGCTTGCAGAGGGTATCAACTTGCATCGTGCTAATGTATTGTTAAATTATGATACCCCTTGGAATGCTACTAAGTTAATGCAACGACTTGGACGTATCAACCGAATAGGAAGTGAAGCAGGGATTGTGTATAACTTTATTTTCTACCCTTCAGCACAAGGTGATGAAGAAATAAAATTATACAAAAAAGCCTATATCAAACTGCAAGGTTTCCATTCTGCTTTTGGAGAAGATGCACAAGTATTCTCTAAAGAAGAATTAGTAGAACAATTTGAACTTTTCAAAGAAGGAGGTGAAGGAGAAGAAGACAAACGTTTGCACTATCTACGCTTTATCCGTGAATTTAAGGATAATAACCCTAAGGAATTTAAACGTATTTCTAACATTCCTTTCAAAGCTCGTACAGCTCGTAAAAACGAAAAAACTCCATTTGATGATGTAAAAAATGGTTCTATCATTTTTATGAAATCACCTTATAAAAGTGAATTTTATAGAGTGAATGGAAAAGAAGAAATAGAAAGTATTGACTTTTTAGAAGCAGCCGAACGCTTTGAAGCTACTGTTTCGGAGAAAGGTTTTGAGGTGCCAGCATCTCATTATAAAGATGTAAATTTGGCACAAAGTAAGTTTGAAAATGATACCATACAAGCTAATATTGAAACTGTAACTCCGACTGATAAAGCAGATGGAAATACAATGCAAGCTAAAAAATTCTTACGTGATATAAAAGGGACTTTAAATAACGAAGAACTAAAAATAGCTTGCGATCAGCTTATCAAACTTATTGACAAAGGTACTTTTACAAATATACCTACTGATGTAAAGAAGATAAGACAGCAGTTAGATAAACAAAAAATAACATTTGGAAATGCACAACAACTTATTCTAAATTTAGCTAATAAATACGCAGTATCATCTTTTGATAGTATAAAAAATAATAAGGAAAAAGCATTGGATATATCACCCGAAATAGTAATCACTGAAACATTTATTAAATAGTATGAAAGATTTAAGACAAATACTCTCATCTTCTTATCGTCAGGAGGATTGGATTAGCTTCTTGAAAGAACTTTTTGCTCATAGTTCAGGTACAGGAGCTATATTGCAAAAACCTCAAATAATAGAGCTTCCTAAAAGTGAAAAAGTAAAAGAAGCTTATGAATTAGGTAATTATGAAACTACTGAAGGGAGGCTTATTGGTATTTATCAAGTAAATATTAGTGAAGATATGTTGCTTTATCGCAACAAAGTAGGTCTTCGCCAATTGATGAAGAATATCTATAAATACAATGTAGATGGCGTGTTAGTAGTTTTTGTACAAGAAAAGAAATGGCGGTTGTCATATATTTCTGAAATCATAAAAGAAGTAGATGAAAAAGGTAAGATTATTAAGGAAATTACCAATGAAAAACGCTTTACTTACTTGTTAGGAGAAGGAGAAAAAACAAAAACGGCTACAGATAGACTTCAACTTTTAGTAGGAAAAGAACTTTCGTTAGAAGATTTTAAAAATGCCTTCGCAGTAGAGGCTCTTAATAATGATTTCTTTGATAGATATAAGGATATCTATGAAGATTTTGTACAACATATTACAGGGGTTCGTTACGAGAAGAAGGGAAACAAGTATCAGGAAAATAAAAAACATCAACCTCATCCTAACTTTGATGGTTACAAAGATTATAGAGGATTTTCTACAATTCTACATCCTGATAGTGAAACCAAGCCTTTCAAAAATAGAGAGTTTCAAAATCTTTTTGGAGGAAATGAAAAAGCCGTTCGTGATTTTGTAAAACGAATGATGGGCCGTATTGTATTTTTGTACTTTATACAGAAAAAAGGTTGGTTAGCCGTGCCTAAGGGAAAAAAATGGGGAGAAGGTAATTATGATTATCTATATCAATTGTACAAAGAAACACCTAAAGAAGACCAACCTTATTTTTATGAAAAACGTTTGGTACCATTATTTTTTGAATGTTTTACAGATAAAAAGTCAGAGAGTGAAACAAATGACTTGCGTTTTCCTTATCTTAATGGTGGGTTATTTGATAAAACACAAGACCAACACTTTGATAAGGTAAATTTGCCTTACTCTATTTTTACTGAACTTTTTGATACCTTTAACTCCTACAACTTTACCGTCTATGAAGATGCTCCTAATGAACATACTGTAGCTGTAGACCCTGAGATGCTAGGGCATATCTTTGAAAACCTTTTGGAAGACAATAAGGATAAAGGAGCTTTCTACACCCCTAAAGAAATTGTACATTATATGTGCAAAGAAAGTCTAAAAACCTTTTTACTTTCTAAAATAGTTCCAGATAATAATCAATCAGAAAAAGCCAAAGATGTTATTACAAAAATAATAGAGCACCAACCACTTAATGAAGACGAAAAAATCTATGTGATAGAAAAAGGGGATGTTATTACTACCTCTTTAGAAAATGTAAAAATATGTGATCCTGCTATTGGGTCTGGGGCCTTCCCTATGGGACTTTTGCAAGAAATATACTATATCAAAATCACCTTGCAACAATTAGGAATAACAACAGAACAGACCGATGCTCAGATTAAAAAACATATCATTGAGCAAAATATCTATGGAGTTGATATTGATGCAGGTGCAGTAGACATAGCCCGTTTGCGCTTTTGGTTAAGTTTGGTAGTAGATGAACATCTTCCACAACCTCTTCCTAACTTAGACTTTAAGATTATGCAAGGAAATAGTTTGTTAGAAAGTTATCAGGGAGTAGATTTGAGCCTTATAGGGAGTGAAGAAGAAGCCACAGATACCGCAATTGACTATGGAGACGAATATATCTCCCCCCAACAACTACCCCTTTTAAATAAAGCTCATAAGGAAAAGATACAACAACTTATGAAAGACTTCTTTTCCTCAACAGAAGATAAAAACCTTAAGCGCAAAGAAATCAATGATCTTATAGAAGGACAAATACACTATAAAATTATCTTTGAGAAAAATCAAGTAAAGAAAAAAATAGAAGGTTTTGAAAAAAAATTTGGTATTACTTCTCAAGAAGACCTAATAGAAAAACTCCAAAAAGGTATTCTTACTTCAAAAGGGAAAGAGTATAAAGCCTATATGGCTGATAAAAACCGCCACTTAGAGCTTGATCACATAGAAAAAGAACTTATCAGTTTCCAAACCAAAATAGAACGTCCTTATTTCCTTTGGCATACTTATTTTGGTGATGTAATTAAAGGGGCAAATAATTTAGACAACTCTGGCTTTGATATTGTTATTGGTAATCCACCGTATGGAGCTAAACTTTCACAAGAAGATAAAGAGGTTTTAAAGAAGAAGTATATATCAGCTCAAACTATTAAAGGAGTACAAAAAGGTTCATTAGATACATATACACTTTTTATTGAATTAGGCTATAACCTATTAAAAAAACAAGGTTATTTAGGCTTTATAGTGCCTTTAAGTGTAACCTCTTCAGACGCTCTATCAGGGTTACATAATTTGTTAATTAACAACTGTGAAGTAATAAAAATAAGCTCTTATGGAGACAGACCTAAAAGAGTTTTTGAAAGCGCAGAGCAGCAAGTTTCTATTATATCATTTTTAAAAACACAAACAGAAGCTAAAGAAATTTTAATGACTGGAATTAACAAAAGATATTCTGACGATTCTTTATGGGTATTATTAGATAACCTCAAGTTTTCTAATGCTATAGGACTTTTATCTTATGGAAGAATTCCTAAAATAGGAACAAATACAGAACAAATTATACTTCAAAAATTACTAAAAAATAGCAACTTATTATCTGATTTAAAAACTGAGAAAGGTAGTTCTATCTACTATAGAAAAGCAGGAGGGCGATACTATAAAATTATAACGAAAGATTCAACAGAATCAAGTGCTGAAGGGAGTATAATTATAGAAAATAGGTATTTAGATCTTGTAGGAGCTATATTATCAAGTAATCTTTTTTATTGGTTTTGGCTCATCCATTCTGATTGGCACAATATGAGAACTTCTGAAATAGAGAATTTTCCTATTCCATATAATAATTTTAATGATAAAACTTTAGAACAAATATCAAAGCTCTATAATATCTATCTTACTGATTTAAAAAAGAATGCTAAAAAAACTGTTACGGGTTTAAATGTATTTGTTGCAAGAAAATCAAAACATATCATAGACCAAATAGATGATCTTATTTGCCCTTTGTATGGTCTTACTCAAGAAGAAACAGACTTTATAAAAAACTATGAAATTGAATTTAGACTATCTGATAATGATTAACAAAGAAGTGAGTTAAAGACTCACTTCTTTGTTTCATATTCTTCTTTTGATATAATACTTTCAATATTAGGGTCTATTACTTTTACCTCTTCATACGTTAGGTTATAAAGTTTATAGACTAAGATATCTATTTGGTTTTCTATATTTGTAATATCAGCTTTAGGATTCTCTCTTTTTGCCTTAATAGCCTCATTTACTAAATTAACAATAGGAGATTGATTCTCAGAGATAATAATAGATAAAGGTCTTAGTTTTTCTAATTTTACTTGAGGGAATACTTTTCCTGTTTCTCTTACATTATTTTCATATAGATACCTTAAGTATTTAGAATTTAATAAACCACAAAGATATTCATATGACACTCTATTAATAAAAGAATCTTTTATAATTCCTGCTTGAATACTTCGTCCAAACCAAATGCCTATATAATCTATTGTACAAATAGGATATTGAGCTGTCTGTCTCCAAATAAGTTTAGGAATTATTTTAAAATATTTTCTATTTAAAATGACTCTTTCATTTTCATTGAGTTTAATATCATTTCTTACAAAACGGTTTGTATTTTTTATGATATAATAGGCATTAATATCTTCTCCTTTCCAAAATTCCTTATCACTTTCAGTTTCTTTTTCTCCTTTATATAAAAGACGTTTTGATAAATCTGATTTCCCTTTATCAGATAATCCCACATTTACTCTTTGATAGTTAATTCCTGCATCTTTTAGCTCCATTATCTCGCCTAAAGAATACTCATTTTCTGCTTTTCTCCTAATGTTCATAGCAAATATATTGCTCTCAGTATCGTTAAAAGTTGTTTGTACTATCTCTAAGAAAACTATTTTATCAAATGAACCTAAAAATTTTGAGTTTGTAGAAAGGTCTGCTATTTTTATTTTACTGCTTTCTTTTTTCTTTTCAAGAAGTATAATAGCAGTAGAAACTACTGCATTATTAAACACATTTTCACCTAAATTGATGATTATATTCAAATCATATCGTAATAAAAATTTACGTAAATCTTTATACCTCGGTTGTAATAAATATGTATTAGGAGTGATATAAGTTAAAATTCCTTTCTCCTTTAAAATATCAATACCTCTGTTAAAAAAGAGTTTATATATCTCATTAAAACTCTTAGTAGTTTGAGGATATAATTTTTTAAATATAGGGACTAACTTATCAATGTCAGCTCCATACGGTGGATTACCAATAACAATATCAAAGCCAGAGTTGTCTAAATTATTTGCCCTAAATACCTAACTTTTTTTATCTACTAAAATTGACTATATTATTTAATTTATGCGATTATTCTCTACAAAATTTGTATATTAAAAGACTAATATTAAATTTACTTATACAATGATTTATGGATATATTCGGGTAAGTTCCGATAAACAAACTGTAGAAAACCAGCGTTTTGAAATTACTAATTTCTGTGAGAAAAACAGCCTAACTATTGATGTTTGGGTAGAAGAAACTATTTCAGGTATGACAAGAGTAGAGAATAGAAAACTCGGTAAACTCCTAAAAAAAATGAAAAAAGGCGATGTGCTTATTTGTTCGGAGCTTTCGCGGTTGGGGCGTAACCTCTTGATGATTATGGGGGTGCTCAATGAGTGTATGAACCGCGATATTCAGGTGTGGACAATTAAAGATAATTATCGCTTGGGGAGCGATATTAATAGCAAAGTATTAGCATTTGCCTTTGGGCTATCTGCTGAGATTGAACGTAACCTTATCAGTCAACGTACCAAAGAGGCATTGGCACGCAAGAAAGCAGAGGGAGTAGTTCTCGGTCGCCCTAAAGGTAGTAAGTCCGCTAAAACAAAACTCACCGGACAGGAAAAAAAGATTAAAGAGTTGCTAGATAAGCGAGTATCATATTCAGCTATTGGGCGCATTTTGGGGGTACATAGACTAACAGTGAGTAGTTTTGTGAAAGAACGTTTACCCTTAATTTCGCATTAGAATAATCTACCTCATAAACACTCACTTTTGCAGATCCTACATTCTCTCTCTTGCTGGCACTTTCCCTTTGGTATTGTCGACAATTGTCGAGTAAGTGAGTCGGCGGGAAACACTTTTTTTATCAAAAATTTTTGTGGTTTATAAAAATGTCGTATATTTGTAAACTGAATGTAATAACAGAAAAACTCAACACTAAAACAGAAGAATTTTTAATATGGAAATGACAAAAGATGATTTACACAATGCCCTGAAACACTACTTTGGGTTTGAAGCGTTTAAAGGGCATCAAGAAGAAATTATTACCAGTGTAATTAATAAAGAGAACACCTTTGTTATTATGCCTACAGGTGGTGGTAAATCATTGTGTTACCAATTACCTGCCTTAGTCTTGGAGGGAACTGCTATTGTTATCTCTCCGCTTATCGCTTTGATGAAAAACCAAGTAGATGCTATGCGTGGTATTTCGTCAACTGATAGTATTGCCCACGTGCTGAACTCTTCGCTTACTAAAAATGAAATTCGCGAGGTAATGGAAGACATCAGTGCAGGCAAGACTAAGTTGCTATACGTTGCCCCCGAGTCGCTTATCAAAGAGGAATATGCTAACTTTCTCAAAACAGTACCTATTTCCTTTGTAGCGGTAGATGAGGCGCACTGTATCTCGGAATGGGGACACGATTTCCGTCCTGAGTACCGCAATATTAGAACCATTATCGAGCGTTTGGGCAGTAATATACCTATTGTAGCGCTTACTGCTACGGCTACTCCTAAGGTACAAGAAGATATTTTGAAGAACTTAGGAATGCAGGAGGCTAACGTGTTTAAGTCGTCGTTCAACCGTCCAAACTTGTATTACGAGGTACGCCCTAAAACTAAAAATGTAGATGCCGATATCATTCGTTTTGTGAAACAGAACAGTAAAAAATCAGGGATTATATACTGTCTTAGCCGTAAAAAGGTGGAAGACCTCGCACAAACCTTACAAGTAAACGGCATTTCGGCAGTGCCTTATCACGCAGGATTAGATGCCAAAACACGCGCCAAACACCAAGATATGTTCTTGATGGAAGAGGTAGATGTGGTAGTTGCAACTATTGCTTTTGGTATGGGTATTGACAAACCCGATGTGCGCTTTGTAATTCACCACGATATTCCTAAAAGTATAGAGAGTTACTATCAAGAAACCGGACGTGCCGGTCGTGATGGTGGTGAAGGGCATTGCTTGGCTTTCTATTCCTATAAAGATGTAGAGAAGCTGGAAAAATTTATGATAGGCAAACCTATAGCTGAGCAAGAAATAGGACAAGCACTCTTGCAAGATATTGTAGCCTATGCCGAAACGTCTAGTTCGCGCCGTAAATTTATCTTACATTACTTTGGTGAAGAGTTTGACGAGGTGAATGGCGAAGGTGCTAATATGGACGATAATGTACGTTTTCCTAAAGAAAAGAAAGAAGCTAAAGACGATGTGGTGAAATTGCTAAACGTAATTATTGCTACCAAACAGAAATTTAAAGCTAAAGAGATTGTAAATACGCTTATTGGAAAAGTAAGTGCTATTATCAAAGCACACCGTATTGACGAACAAGAGTTCTTTGGTATTGGTAAGGAAAAAGACGATGCTTACTGGATGGCACTTCTCCGTCAGGTAATGGTAAACGGACTCATACGCAAAGATATAGAAACTTACGGAGTGATGTTTATCACCGACAAAGGAAAAGAGTTTTTAAAAGATGTACCTTCATTTATGATGACTGAAGACCACAGTTATGAAGAAGAACCCGAAGATATCAACAGTGCTAATGCCGTAGCAGCCGACCCTGTACTTCTTGAAATGCTCAAAGATTTGCGTAAGAAAGTAGCAAAACAAAAAGGGGTACCTCCGTTTGTGGTATTCCAAGACCCTTCGCTAGAAGATATGGCTCTCAAATACCCTATTACTATTCAAGAGCTTACTAATGTACACGGTATAGGTGAAGGCAAGGCTAAGAAATATGGTAGTGAGTTTGTAAAGCTCATTGAGCGTTACGTAGAAGAGAATGACATTGTGCGCGCTGAGGATTTAATAGTAAAAACTACAGGGTCTAACTCAGCTTTGAAATTGTTTATCATTCAGAATATAGACCGCAAATTGCCTTTGCCTGACATCGCACAAGCCAAAGGATTGGAAATGGATGAGTTCCTCAAAGAAATGGAGCAAATAGTATACAGTGGTACCAAGCTGAATATCGATTATTGGGTGAATGAAATCTTTGATGAAGAGCAACAAGAAGAGCTTCACGAATACTTTATGGAAGCTGAAAGTGATAAAATATCGTTAGCCTCTAAAGAGTTTGCCGGTGATTACGAAGACGATGAATTAAGAATCTACCGATTGAAATTTATTAGTGAGGTAGCAAATTAATACAAGAGGTCTTATATTTAACCAATGTTAAAATAAGTAAGTTATTAGATTAAAAAAGTGTCTGAGAGTTAGCTATAATTTCTCAGACACTTTTTTTAGTGAAAACGGTGTGAGCCACACAAGCAGGTGTGAGCCACACGGGCAGGTGCGAGCCGCACAGGCAGATAAACAAATAACGAACAAATGACGGTGCGAGCCGCACGGGCAGATAGCGAAAAGACGAACAATGAACGAACAAATGACGAACAAATGACGAACAAATGACGAACAAATGACGAACAAATGACGAACAAATGACGAACAAATGACGAACAAATGACGAACAAATGACGAACAAATGACGAACAAATGACGAACAAATGACGAACAAATGACGAACAAATGACGAACAAATGACGGTGCGAACCGCACGGGAAGATAGAGAAAAGACGAATAGATGACGAATAAGGAACAAATAAATGATAGTGCGAGCCACAGAGGCAAATAAAGAATGAACGAAGGATAAATGGAAATAAAGTAAAGATAAGATGATTTAGAGCATTATTATAAAACCTAAAAATCTTTTATTAGAGCTTAAAAATACAGGTAAATAAGGAGTATATAGAATATTATAAATACTTGTAAAAATAACTTCAAAAAAACATTAAAAAATATTTTTCAGTATCAAAATTAATTTGTACATTTGCACCGGTTTTTGAGAGACCTCTCAAAAATTGAGGCAATTTTATATTGCTATTAGATAAAAAAGAATTGTTAAATTAATATCAAATTTAAGACATTATGAGTAAACCAAAAACACTTTCCGTTGATAAATACGGAATTAAGAACGCTAATGTTCGTTATCAGTTAACTGCTGACGAACTACAACAAGAAACTTTGGATAAAAAATTAGGCGTTGAAGCTTCTTCAGGAGCTATTGCTATCAACACAGGTAAATTTACAGGGCGTTCTCCTAAAGACCGTTTCATCGTAAAAGATGATATCACCAAAGATCGCGTATGGTGGGGAAGTATTAACATTCCTTTTGAACCTGCAAAATTTGACAAACTATATGAAAAAGTAGTAGCTTACTTATCTAACAAAGAAATCTACGTTCACGATGGTTATGTTTGTGCAGACCCTAAATACCGTACTAACATTCGTACTATCACTGAACTTCCTTGGAGCAACCTTTTCGCTTACAATATGTTCTTGCGTATAGATGATAGCGAACTTCCTTCTTTCAAAGAAGATTGGTTGGTAGTAAATGCACCCGGTTTTGAAGCTGACCCTGCTGTAGATGGTACTCGTCAAGCTAACTTCGCTATCTTGAACTTCACTAAGAAAATTGCTTTGATTGGTGGTACAGGTTATACCGGAGAAATTAAAAAAGGTATCTTCTCAGCTATGAACTTTGAATTGCCTGTGTTCCGCAACACTATGCCAATGCACTGTTCAGCTAACGTAGGTAAAGGTGGTGATACTGCTATCTTCTTCGGCTTATCAGGTACTGGTAAAACTACTCTTTCAGCTGACCCTAACCGTCATTTAATTGGTGACGACGAACACGGTTGGACTCCTGAAAATACGGTATTTAACTTTGAAGGTGGTTGCTATGCTAAAGTAGTAGACCTTACTGCTGAAAAAGAACCTGAAATCTTTGGAGCTATTAAGAAAGGTGCTATACTTGAAAACGTAATTATGGACGATAAAGGTGTAGTTGATTTCTCTCGCACTGATATCACTGAAAACACTCGTGTTTCTTATCCTATTTACCACATCGCAAATATCCAGCCAGGTTCTATAGGACACAATCCTAAGAACATCTTCTTCCTTACTTTCGATGCTTATGGTGTATTGCCTCCAATCTCTAAATTGACTCCTGAACAAGCTGCTTATCAATTTGTATCTGGTTATACTTCAAAAGTAGCCGGTACTGAGGTAGGTATCACTACCCCTCAAAAAACTTTCTCTGCTTGTTTTGGTGCTGCCTTTATGCCACTTCACCCAGCTGAATACGGAAAACGTTTGGCTGAAAAAATTAAAGAAACTGGCGTAAACGTATGGTTGGTAAACACTGGTTACAACGGAAAAATGAAAAGATGTAGCTTAAAAGATACTCGTGCTCTTATCACTGCTGCCCTTAACGGCAAACTTAACAACGTTGAGTACAAAGAATTGCCTATCTTTGGCTTCAAAGTGCCTCAATCTTGTGAAGGTGTATCAGACCAAAGCATCTTGAACCCAGAAAATACTTGGAGTGACAAAGCACAATTCAGTGCTAAACTCAAAGAATTGGCTGAATCATTTGTACAAAACTTCAAAGACAAAAAATTTGCTGAAGGTGCAAGTGCTGACGTCCTTGCTGGAGCTCCTAAATTGTAATTATTTAGAAAACCATATTCAAAAGGCTGTTCATTTAAGAACAGCCTTTTATTTTTGTTTTTTACTAATATTATTACTATTTTTGCACCCCAAATAGAATTTAAAGATAAAAAATGCTCGACAAATTAAATATCGTAAAACAACGTTTCGACGAAGTTTCGGACTTAATCATTCAACCTGATATTATTGCAGACCAAAAGCGCTATATCCAGCTCAATAAGGAATATAAAGACCTTAAAGAACTGATGGATAAGCGCGATGAGTATATAAACGTAACTGGAAACTTGCAAGAAGCTGAAGAAATTATTGCTGATGGCAGCGATGCCGAAATGGTGGAAATGGCAAAGTTACAATTAGAGGAAAGCAAAGAGCGTTTGCCTCAGTTAGAAGAAGAAATCAAGTATATGCTTATCCCCAAAGACCCTGAAGATGCTAAGAATGCCGTAATGGAAATTCGTGCAGGAACAGGCGGAGATGAGGCTTCAATCTTTGCAGGCGACCTATACCGTATGTACACCAAATACTGCCAAAGTAAAGGCTGGAGTACCTCAGTAATGGACTTTAATGAAGGAACTGCTGGCGGGTATAAAGAAATTATTTTTGAAGTAACGGGAGACAATGTATATGGTACCTTAAAATTTGAAGCAGGAGTACATCGCGTACAACGAGTGCCTCAAACAGAGACACAAGGGCGTGTTCACACTTCGGCAGCAACTGTAATTGTATTGCCAGAAGCAGAAGAATTTGATGTGGAACTTGATATGGCTGATGTGAAAATCATTCGTACTACTTCTACGGGACCAGGAGGGCAGTCGGTGAATACAACCTATTCGGCTATTCAGTTACAACATATTCCTACAGGCATTGAGGTGCGTTGCCAAGATGAGAAATCGCAGCACAAGAATCTTGAAAAGGCACTTAAAGTATTGCGTTCACGTTTGTACGAAATGGAACTGGCAAAGAAGATGGAAGCTGATTCTGCTCGTAGAAAATCAATGGTTTCCAGCGGTGACCGCTCAGCTAAAATACGCACTTATAACTATCCGCAAGGGCGTGTAACCGACCACCGCATAGGTCTTACCCTTTATGATTTGCAAAATGTTATCAATGGTGATGTACAACGTCTTATTGATGAACTGCAATTGGCTGAAAATGCTGAGAAGCTAAAAGAAGGAGATGTTTTTTAAACTATTATTAAAAAAGAAAATAGCAATATTGTTATTGTAGCGATAGTAGCTGTTATTTTCTTTTTGGCAATCCTATTTATTTTGTGAGATGGCAAAGAAGTATTATGTAGTATGGGAGGGACACCAAACGGGGGTCTTTACCTCGTGGGCTGAATGTAAGAAGGCTGTTAATAATTTTCCAAACGCTAAATACAAAAGTTTTTCTACCGAAGAAATGGCACAAAAAGCCTATGCAGGGAATTATGAAACGTACAAAGGTAAAAAGATAGAAGAGCCTGCACTTTCATCAGAAGCATTAAAACTTATTGGGAAGCCTATTTTGCCTTCTATTGCGGTAGATGCTGCTTGTAGCGGTAACCCTGGTATAATGGAATATCGGGGGGTAGATACTGAAACACAAGCCGAGATTTTTAGGCTTTCACCTATGAAAGATGGCACCAATAACATAGGGGAGTTTTTGGCTATAGTACACGCTTTGGCTTTCTTAAAACAACGCAACCTTACAATGCCTATCTATTCGGATAGTGAAATAGCAATGCGCTGGGTACAACAAAAAGTATGTAAAACTAAGCTTGGAAAGACAGCTGATAATGCAAAAATATTTGAACTAATAACTCGTGCTGAAAAATGGCTACAAGAAAATACTTATCCTAATCGTATTCTCAAATGGGAAACCAAAGCGTGGGGCGAAAATCCTGCGGACTTTGGTAGAAAAGACTCTTAACTTTTCTTCTTAAATCTAAAAAATAAATGACTGATATTACTCTATCTGTACAGCCTACTTCGAGTCCTGATATTATTAAATTGGAGGCGAATAAAGCCTTAGTAAAAGGTAGTTACGAGTATAAAAATATTGATGAAGCTAAAAACTCACCCTTAGCAAAAGAGCTGTTTTACCTTCCTTTTGTAAAGACAGTATATATCTCGAGTAATTTTATTGCGTTAAAACGATTTCCAATTATAGAATGGAAAGACGTACAAGAAGAAGTGGCACAGCAAGTATTGCTTTATTTACAGTCAGGGAGAGAAATTGTAAGCACTGAGGGTGAACAAAAGAAGGTTATTTCCGTATATACTGAAACAACACCTAACCCTTCGGTAATGAAGTTTGTAGCCAATAAACGTCTTGTTCCTACTATTATAGAATATAAGCATATAGAGGAGACTGATGAGGCTCCTATGGCTAAAGCTCTTTTTACTCAGTTTCCTTTTATTGAGGAGGTATTTTTTGATGATAACTATATTTCAGTTACTAAAAAAGATAACAAAGAGTGGGCAATGGTTACTTCTAATATACGAGAATTTATTAAGAATTATCTTTCAGAAGGACACATACTTATTTCTTCTTCTGAAATTAAACGACATCAGCAAGCAACACAAGAAAGACTACTCTCTATGGTTACTACCGATGAGGTATCAAAACAAATTATAGCTATTATAGATGAGTTTGTAAAGCCTGCTGTAGCTTCTGACGGAGGAAATATTCAGTTTATTTCGTACAATCCAGAAACGCATTACGTAGAGGTAATACTGCAAGGAGCTTGTAGTGGTTGCCCCTCCTCTACCCTAACCTTAAAAAAGGGAATTGAAGTCATCTTAAAAGATAAGCTACAAAACCCTTATATTAATGTAAACGCTCTTAACGGATAAGATAATTCTTCTGAAATAAAAAACCACGCTCTAAAAAGCGTGGTTTAGTTAAACAATTGTTGAAATGTGTAGTGTTGCGGTTACACGAAATTCTTCTTATTTATTTTTCAATAAATCTCTAATCTCAGTAAGTAACTCTTCTTGAGTAGGACCAGCTGGTGTAGCAGGAGCCTCTTCTTCTTTTTTCTGTTTGTTTAGCTTGTTGATACCTTTTAGAAGCATAAACAATACAAGTGCAATACAGAAGAAGTTAATTACAGCGGCAAGAAACTTACCATAAGCTACTCCATTCCATACCAAACCTTCTAAGTGTTCAGCACCCGTAGCTTTCAAAGCAGGTGTTAATAACAAAGGGGTAATAACATCAGACACTAATGATGATACGATAGCACCAAAAGCAGCCCCGATGATAACCCCGATGGCTAAATCTACTACGTTACCTTTTACGGCAAATTCTTTAAATTCTTTTAAAAATCCCATAATGATTCATTTTAAGTTTATAAAAATAATTTGTTACTTAATTCGGGGCAAAAATAATACTTTTTTCGAAAATACAAAAAGAAAAGGGACGAATTTCACAACTGTCCCTTTTCATCACTAACTAAAAAACTCAATCACTATGATGGTTAAGTATAACTTTACACAGTCATACTAAATATTTTGGTATTAGGCATTTTGCGTTGCAAGTGCAAATCAAAAGCCATACAGATATTTCTAATAAAAGGTTTTCCCTCATCGGGGACTTCTATATGATTACCTGCTATATGCAGTAAACCATCGTTTTGCATCTCTTGTAGATGTGTTATTACTTCTGTTATTTCAGGAAACTGAAGAGATTCGTCGTTCCAAGAAGTAGTAAACTGACACATCAAGTTGAGAATATGACGCCTAATAATTAAATCTTCTCTATTGAGAATATGCCCTTTACACACGGGTATTTCATTCTTCTCAAGACGTGCATAATAAGCATCTAAATCTTTCTCGTTTTGGGCAAAACCGTACCAACTATCGCTGATTGAAGACATTCCTAAGCCTATCATCACTTGGGTTTTGGAGGCTGTATAGCCCATAAAGTTGCGATGCAATTGATGATTTTTGAAAGCCTTATACATACTATCAGTAGGTAAAGCAAAGTGATCCATTCCTATTTCGGCATATCCTGCTTTCAATAAGTATTGTTTTCCTACTTCATATAGCTCTCGCTTTACTTCGCCTGTGGGTACATCTTCATCTTTAAAACCACGTTGCCCACTGCCTTTTATCCAAGGTACGTGCGCATAGCTATAAAAAGCAATACGGTCGGGACGAAGAGTGTTACTCCTATCAATGGTAAAGAGTACATCGTCTAAGGTTTGAAACGGTAAACCAAAGACCAAATCGTGGCTTACAGAGGTATAGCCGATAGCTCTGGCTTGCTGGGTAACACGCTTTACATTCTCAAAAGGTTGAATGCGGTGAATGGCTTTTTGTATCTTAGGCGAATAATCTTGTACGCCATAACTCACGCGCCTAAAACCTAAGTCGTAAAGCGTTTGTAGGTGAGTTTCAGTGGTATTATTAGGATGACCTTCAAAACTAAATTCGTGAGCATCAGCTTTATCAGCACGTTCAAAAATACCTTCTATCAAACGACGCAACTGCAAAGGTTCAAAAAAGGTAGGCGTACCTCCCCCTAAGTGTATTTCCTTAATACGAGGACGTTCTTTCAAAAAATCAGTGTATAACTGCCATTCTTTAAGTATTGCCTCTATATAAGGGGCTTCCATTTCGTGACGCTTAGTAATGCGTTTATGACAACCACAGAAAGTACAAAGACTCTCACAGAAAGGCAAATGAATGTATAGGCTAATCCCTTCGGTACTATTGCTCTCAGCATAGGATTTTCGTAAGCTCTCTAACCATTTTTCAGTAGAAAAAGTACTACTATCCCAATAGGGAACAGTAGGATAGCTAGTATAGCGAGGTCCAGCTACATTGTATTTTTGAATGAGAGATATTGCCATTTTCTGTAAAAACGGGGCAAAGGTATAAAAAAAAGTGGAAAGTGAAAAGAGAAAAGAAAAAAATATAGATTCGCTAATACCGTAATGCCAATAATATCAAACTAATGACGAGGTACGAATGACGGAACAAGCTACACGGGTGAATAATTATAAGACGAACAACAAGAGGTTCTACAGTGGCTCTACAGTGGCTCTACAGTGGCTCTACAGTGGCTCTACAGTGGCTCTACAGTGGCTCTACAGTGGCTCTACAGTGGCTCTACAGTGGCTCTACAGTGGCTCTACAGTGGCTCTACAACGAACAAAAGACGAACTATGAACGAAGGAATAACGAACCTAAGGCAAAGGAAAGTTATTTGAATATTGAATATTAGACATCTATGTTTAGATTCGTTTGCAGAAAAAATAGCAAGACTCTTTTAATCTTGTACTTTTCTAATTTGACTGCAATATATTTAAAAGGTTTTCATTAAACCATTTATACCGATTGATAATCATAATATGAGTACCATTTTTTACTACAATAGCATTTTTTATGTACTGAATAGGAAAAACAGGATCTTTATCTCCGTGAATGTGAACTGTGTGGGGTAAAGGTTCTTTTTGTTGCCAATTCACTATGCGGTCTATTGACCAATCGAGATAGGCAGGGGAGCGCATTCCTATATATTTCTCGTATAGAGCTATTCGTTTGGTCATCAGTTCAGAAAAAGAAAATCTTTTCCAAAACTCCAAATCGCTGATAGTACGAGTGGGCAATAGCTTATGCAGGTTTGTATAGCGTGCCAAGAGCATTTTTTTAGGCAGTTCGTACTGTGTTTTTACGCTGGAAATGAGGACTATTTTTCGATAATCGTTCAGTTGTTTAGCTATCTCTTGTACAATAATTCCTCCAAATGACACCCCTAAGAGCACAGGAGAAGGCTCGGTAATTGCTACTGCAATACGTCCTGCATAGTGAGCTAGACTTTCTTCCTTTTCGGGAGTAATCCAGTCGAGTAAGTGCACACGGAAATTGTTGGGGAATTGCAAACGCTCGAAAATCTTAGGGCTGGCAGCCATTCCAGGCATTAAATAAATAGAAAGATTATCTTTTATATTCATTTGATATTGCTTTTTTACGAAAAATAAGTAACTTTGCACCAAATTTTAAATGAGTAACAGGTTATAGGTAAAAAGTAAAAACTAACGATAGTTAGGTATGTGAATGAGGTATAACGCTCATTTCTTACTTCTTATCTCTTATCTAGACAGAAGCAAAAGTACAACATTTTTGTCAAATAACGAATATTACTAATTAAAAACATAGTACAATGGAAGTAATAGACAGCGAATTTTCACGTCAATACCAAGCCAAAATCAACGGTGAACTTGCCTTTGTAGAATACGCTATTCAGGAGCGTAAGATATTCTTTACCAAAACATTGCTACCTGAAACGACGGACGAAGCGCTCATTGATGAATTCTTTAAAGGGGTAATAGCCTTAGTAGCTGAGAAAAAATATAGAGTGGTGCCCGTTTGTCCTGTGGCTATTGCTTTTTTTAAGCGTAATAAGGAGTGTAAAGACATACTTCCTGCTGGTATCAGGATTTAATAGTTAATGATTAACGGTTAATTAAAAAACTTAGTTTTACATTGATTATATACAGATAAAGTATGCGAGGGCAGAGTATGTAAGGTATACGCTCTAACAAAAAGAGCAGGGCTCTCCCCTACTCTCTTAACTATGTAGATAAAAAAGAATTAATAATATATTATATGAAAGCCGTATTTTTAGACCGCAACACGCTCTCTGAGCGCATAGATGTAGATATCCCGAAAGGGATAGCCCAATGGGTAGCCTTCCAAAAAACAGCTCCCGATGAAATTGTTCAACGTCTCAAACCTGCTGATATAGCTATCGTGAACAAGGTGAAACTCGATGAGAGTATCCTTAGGCAGTTGCCTAACCTTAAGCTCATTCACCTTACTGCTACGGGTATGGATAATATCGATAAAGAGGCTGCGAAAGCCTTGGGTATAGAAGTGAAAAACGTAGCGGGTTACTCTACTGAAAGTGTAACAGAACACTTCTTCTTGTTGTTACTATCGGCTATGCGTGCCCTAAAAACCTATCACACAAGTGTAGAAGATGGTACTTGGGAAAAAGATGGTCGTTTTTGCCTTACTGAGCCACCGGTGTTTGAATTGCATACCAAAACCTTAGGGATTATAGGAGTAGGCAACATAGGGAAAGCTATTAGTAAAGTAGCTGAAGCCTTTGGTATGAAAGTGCTATGGGCTGAACGCCAAGGTAAAGCACCACGTAGTAAAGAATATACTGAGTTCGACAAGGTATTGGCACAGAGTGATATCATCTCGCTTAACTGTCCGCTTACTCCTGAGACTAAGCATTTAGTAGATGAAGATTTCATCTCTAAATTGCGTAAAAAACCATTAATTATCAATATGGCTCGTGGAGCTATAGTAGACCCTCAGGCGGTATATGAAGCTATAGAAAGCAATCGTATAATGGGCTTTGCTACCGATGTGTTTGAAGAAGAACCACCAATGGCTAACGACCCTCTACTAAAAATAGCCAACCACCCTCGTGTGATTTACACTCCTCACGTGGCTTGGGCGAGCGAATACGCACAAGATAAGTTATGGCGTATCTTGAAACGCCAAGTAGAAGATTTTATCGTAAAATATAAAACAGAGCATAAGGAAAATGAAAAAGCATAATTTTAGCGCAGGCCCCTCTATCTTAGCACCTGAGGTATTCCAAAAAGCCTCTAAAGCCTTATTAGATTTTGAGGGGACTGGCTTATCTGTAATAGAAATATCACACCGCAGTCCAGAGTTTGTACGCGTGATAGAACGCGCTCGTGCATTGGCATTGGAAATCGCTGGATTGGACGATTCGTACACTACACTCTTCTTGCAAGGAGGAGCTAGTATGCAATTTTTGATGGTGCCATACAACCTCCTCGAAACCAAAGCTGCTTATATAGATACAGGTACTTGGGCTAACAAAGCACAAAAGGAAGCTGCTCTCTTTGGCAATGCCGAAGTGATAGCCTCTTCTAAAGCCGATGGGTATAAGTATATTCCAAAAAATGTGACTGTCCCTACTGATATCGATTATCTGCACATCACTACCAATAATACGATTTACGGTACCGAGTACCACAGTTTACCTCAAACGAGCGTCCCTTTGGTAGCCGATATGAGTTCTGATATTTTCTCACGTCCGTTAGACTACAAGCAGTTTAGTTTGATTTATGCGGGTTCACAGAAGAATTTAGGAGCTTCAGGGTCTACCTTAGTGATTGTAAAGAAGGATTTATTGGGCAAGGTAAGCCGTAAACTGCCTTCGATGATGGACTACCAGTTGCATATTAAAAACGATAGTATGTTCAATACACCTTCTACTTTTGCAGTATATGTAAACCTATTAGTACTCGAATGGATACAAGCACAAGGTGGATTACAAGCCTTAGGCAAACGCAACCGAGCTAAAGCCGATTTGCTTTACGGAGAAATCGACCGCAATCCATTAGTAGTGGGGTATGCTAATAAAGAAGACCGCTCCCTAATGAATGTAGTGTTCAACCTCACTGACGAAAGCACCAAAGAACGCTTTGACGCTTTGTGTAAAGAAGCCAATATCAGTGGAATAAAAGGACACCGCAGTGTAGGAGGCTATCGCGCTTCTATCTACAATGCTTTGCCTTTACAAAGCGTACAAGTATTAGTAGATGTACTTAAAGAATTTGAACGCACCGCGTAAAGAAGAATAATATAGAAAACAAAATAAGTCCGATACAAATATCGGACTTATTTTATATTATACAATATGTTATTTAATCTCTAAGACTTTATAATCAAATGTATTAAGCTTCACAACTACTACAGTTTACAAAATTCATCATCATTTCTTTTGCTACTGATTGACTGCGCTGATAATACAAACTTTTAACTCCTAATTTCCAAGCCTCAATAAGCACTTTATTCACATCGCGAATAGGCATCGCTGAAGGAATATTTAAGTTCAAACTCTGCGTTTGGTCAATGTACGCTTGACGCTGTGCCGCTTGTGATATAATTTCCATCGGTGAAATCTCTTTAAAAGTTTTAAACACATTCTTCTCTAATTGAGATAACTCTTGCAAGTGTTGTACAGAGCCATTATTCAAACGAATAGAACGCCATACCTCTTCATTATTAAGACCTTTTTCCTCCAAAAGTTGAGTGAGATACTTATTTTTGCGCATAAAGTTCCCTTTAGAAAGCCCTACTTTATAGTAATTGCTCGAATAAGGTTCGATACCTGGTGATACCTGTCCTAAAATAGCCGAACTGGAAGTGGTAGGAGCGATTGCCATAGTAGTAGTATTTCGTCTACCATATCCTTTTAAAATTTCTGGTTCTCCATAAATATGAGCTAACTCTTTAGTTGCCTTATCAGCTTCTTCACGAATGTATCTAAAAGCACGGGCATTGAACTGTGTTGCCTCAAAGCTCTCAAAAGGTATCATATTGCGTTGCAAGTAAGAATGATATCCTAATACACCCAAACCTAAAGCACGATGACGAATAGCAAAATTGCGAGCTGCCTGTAAATAGTAATTACCCTTTGTTTTTTCTATAAACTCTGAAAGTACCGCATCTAAAAAGAATACCGCTAACTTTACTGCTTTGGTATCTTTCCACTCATCAAAGAGCTCTAAGTTCATAGAAGAAAGACAGCAAATAAACGATTCATCTTCACTAGAAGGTAACATAATCTCACTGCACAAGTTACTTGAACGAATGAGCATATCCTTATCTTTATACACTTGAGGGCGATTACGATTGGCATTATCCGTAAAGATAATGTAAGGTAAACCTTTTTGCTGGCGAGACTCCAAGACACGAGCCCATAGGCGACGTTTTTCTACATCACCATCTATCATTTCTTGCATCCAATAATCAGGTACACAAATACCAAAGAAAAGATTCTGAATAGGGAATTCTACATCTTTAATTTGTAGAAACTCTTCGGCATCAGGATGGTCTATATCTAAATAAGCAGCAAAAGCACCGCGCCTTACTCCTCCTTGTGATACAACGTCCATAGCTGAATCGAACAACTTCATAAAACTAACCGCCCCACTTGATTTACCATTATCGGTAACTGCAGAACCGCGACTACGCAATTCGCCAAAATAACCAGAAGTACCTCCCCCTATTTTGGTTTGCATAATCACCTCTCCAAGTTTATGAGTAATCCCCTCGATGCTATCAGGTACGTGCACATTGAAACAAGAAATAGGCAAACCTCTTTCAGTACCCATATTTGCCCAAATAGGAGATGAAAAACTAATCCAACCTTTAGTAATCATTTCTTTGAAAGCAGGCTGTAATTCGGGTTTATAAAGCCTATGTGCAGCAGCACTTGTAATGCGGTCTATCGCACCTTCTACGCTTTCTCCTTTTAGTAAATAGCCTCTATTGAGGATTTGTTCAGACTCTTCATTGAGCCACCAAATGTCTTTTTCTTCGTTCATAACTTTTTATTTTCGGGGTGCAAAGTAACAGCTTTATATTCTAATTTCACCCTCTATCCAAAATAAGTTATTAACAAAGTTTTTAACAATATAATAAAATCAGCTTCTTAGGATAATTTTTTAACATACAGTTATACTTTTATATTACTTGAATGGCTAAAATAATAAAAATTAAATGTATGGGAAAGCAAAAACTATTAAAAATAAGAAGATATAGAAAAGTAGAAATATAGCTGTTAATTACTACAAATCAACGTGTTAAAAAGAATTGTTATATTTAAAACAAAATAGTAGTACAATTTTATCTAAAATATTTTGTTCTTTCAGATAACTTTTGTACTTTTGTAGCGTTAAGTATAAAAGGAAATCTTATGTCAGAACTAATTACTAGACCTATACCTATTGATGAAGAAGTAGTGTGGGATAAAACAAAAACTATTATCAGTACTACTGATAAGTTGGGTGCTATTACTGACGTAAATCAAACATTTATAGACGTTTGTGGTTATCCTGCGGTTGAATTATTAGGAAAACCACATAGCATCATTCGTCACCCCGATATGCCTAAAATCATATTTAAGATTACTTGGGATAATATTTTGGCGGGGAGAAACTTTCACGCTATTATTAAAAACTTAGCTAAATCGGGTAAGTATTATTGGGTAATTACCGATTTTGAAGTAGGCAGGAATATTATTGGGGATGTTGTTACTATTATGGCGCGTCAGCATTCAGTACCTAAGTATGTAATTACAGAGCATATTGAGCCTTTATATCAAACGCTCCTTAAACTTGAAAAAATAGGAGATATGGAGCTCAGTAATCGTTATTTTAAGGGCTTTTTAGAAAAACAAGGCAAATCATATATTGAATATATTATGGATATTATGGACGAAAGCAAGCGAGAAATTCACTTTGATCCTATCCCTAATATGCCTCACACTGATACTAACATTGGAGACTATGAAATTTCTGATGATATATTTAGTGAAGAACATCACGAAGAAGAAACTATGATGCAACGCAAGAGTTTCTTTGCAAAATTATTTTCTACGAATTAGAATTTTGCAAATATCACAATAAGAGGAGAGCGTATCTATTGCAATAGATACGCTCTCCTTTTTGGTTCTTTCTATGATTACGATTCTTTCTTGTCTTGAATTTCTTTCTTGTCGTCTTTTAATTTAGCTGACAGTTCCATAGAAATAGCAGAACGTTCAAATTTGATTTTTCCTGAAAGTGTTTCTAAGACACAAGTATCATCAGTAAGTTCTACAATGCGTCCGTGCATACCACTTTTAGTAATTACTTTATCCCCTCTTTTCATTCCTTCAATAAAGTTTTTTTCTTGTTTTTGTCGTCTTACTTGCGGACGAATCATAAAAAAGTAGAATACTAAGATTATCAATATAAGAGGTAGTAAACCACTGTTCATCAATTGTTGCATATTTATTAATTTAATTATTAGTTTTTAGTTATTTTAGAAAATTGTAATTAGGAACTTTTAGCTTTTGGCTTTCAATTATAAAAGTCCTCTTCCTATCTTTTTTATTTGTTGTTTTTCTTCGAGTTCTTTATGTACATTTTTCATTACACCATTAATAAACGCACTACTTTTAGTAGTAGAATATTCCTTGGCAAGTTCTAAATATTCATTAAGTGTTACTTTCACTGGAATACTAGGAAAACTAAGCATTTCACAAACAGCCATTTTTAACAATATACTATCTATTACAGCCACACGATCTTTCTCCCAACCTGTCATTCTAGTAATAATTTCATCCTCCCACTTACTATCATTGAGCACTGCTTTTTTTAGTAACCCTGTAAGAAAATCTTTTTCTTCTTCATCTTTATAAAGTGAAGGAACAAAATATTTATCAGGTGAGGTGGGGAGCACTTCTCTAAATAACCTACTTATATAGGTATTCACAATGGGATAATCATCTACCCAAGTGAGATTATAATCTTCAATATATTCATACATTGTCTCATCGGGAGCTATAATTTCTTCAAAAATAGTCATTAAAAAAGATTTATCAGCTTCAAAACTGCTCTTTTGTTTGTTGTATTTCTTATAAAGCTCACTTTCTACAATGTTTTTATATATAGTACGCACATACTCTTCGTGTATTTCCCAATGATTTATACGTGCATCAGCAATAGCTTCTTGTAATAATGTATTATGAACAATGGCTAAGAGCAAAAGGTTTTCAGAGAATTTTTGATGTACTGTTCTTTCTTCAGTAGTAGCCAAATATTTTTTCTGAGCTACTTTGTGTTGATGAGTTGCCAAAGAATGCAGTTCAATGAAAAGTGATAATATTAATAGATATAGGTGTCGCATTTCATCAGCACTGTTTTGCAAGAACTTCAATTCTTTGTCTAAATCCTGACTTTGGCTCTGACGCATTGCATAAATTGATTGCATTACTTTTGCCCTAATATGTCGTCTTGTAAGCATAATTTGTAAGAACTTTCTTAACTTTATTTTGAGAGTGCAAAAGTAGAAAAAAAGGTTTAACGAGCCAAAAAAAAGCGCTAAAAAAGCACCTAAAATGTTAATTTTTTACTAAAAATCGTATTTTTTCTTGTTTTATACTTGCTATGAAGAAATATATTACTACCTTTGTCCTTATTAACTGTATTTATAAGTTATCATATGAACAAATCAGAATTAATTGATGCAATTGCAGCAGGGTCTGGACTTACAAAAACCGACTCTAAAAAAGCTGTTGAAGCGTTCTTTTCAAGTGTTGAAAAGGCTCTAAAAAAAGGTGACAAAGTAGCTGTCGTAGGATTCGGTTCTTGGTCAGTTGCTAAAAAAGAAGCCAGAGAGGCTCGCAACCCTCGTACTGGTGCAGTAATTAAAGTACCTGCTAAGAAAGTTGTAAAATTCAAAGCAGGGGCTGAATTATCTGAAGCAGTAAACAAAAAGTAATTGCAGTAAAAAAGTCCCTTTCGGTTGAAAGGGACTTTTTTTATTTATTAGTAGATGAGTTAATTAGCATAGAAACCTTATTTAATGATTAATGGTTAATGATTAATGTTTAATTTGGGAGAAGCTTATAGAAAGCTTATAGGAAAGACGAACAAAAGACGAACAAAAGACGAACAAAAGACGAACAAAAGACGAACAAAAGACGAACAAAAGACGAACAAAAGACGAACAAAAGACGAACAAAAGACGAACAAAAGACGAACAAAAGACGAACAAAAGACGAACAAAAGACGAACAAAAGACGAACAAAAGACGAACAAAAGACGAACAAAAGACGAACAATGAACGAAGGAAAAGTGAAGTTAAGTTGATGCTAAAGTAGAGATAAGAAGGAGGAAATTGGTAAACTTCTACTTTGCCAAAAGTCGTAGCACGACGGGCAATTTAAAACTTTGGCAAGGTGCAAAGCGCACGAAAGCGCAAATTAATTCTCTGACAAGACTATAACTAACATTACCAATATGAAAAAGAAGAAAATAGTAGTCCTCACGGGGGCAGGGATTAGTGCTGAAAGTGGTGTAAAGACTTTTCGAGATGCCGATGGCTTGTGGGAAGGTCACGATATAGAACAAGTGGCAACACCTTATGGTTTTGAGAAAGACCCTGAACTTGTATTGAACTTCTACAACGGCTTGCGCAAACAGGTGAAAAATGTGCAACCTAACCCCGCTCACTTATTATTAGCCGAGTTGGAAAAAGAGTACGACGTGGTGATCATCACTCAAAATGTAGATGACTTGCACGAACGTGCGGGTAGCCATCACATTATTCACTTACACGGAGAACTGCTAAAAATGCGGGGAGTAGATGACCCCTATACGCTCTACGACTGTACTGACGACATTAAAGTGGGCGACCTGAGCCCCAGTGGAGCACAATTACGACCTCACATCGTGTGGTTTGGCGAAGATGTACCAATGATTGTAAAGGCTGCCGAAGAGGTAGAAACTGCCGATATAGTGGTTATTGTAGGTACTTCATTACAAGTGTACCCCGCTGCTGGATTGATGAACTGTGCCAAGAAAGATACACCTATGTATTATATAGACCCACGTCCAAGCATCAGTAGTAAAGATAAAATCACTGTAATTAAAGACGTTGCTTCAACAGGGGTAGCTAAAGCTATTGAACTAATAAAAGAATTGAAATGAGTAACTTCCCAAAATTTATTTTAGGTGACAACACCGATATGCCCGACGCTATGTTCGTGGTGCATTTAGAGTATCCGCGCTTCGTGCTGAACTTAGACAACGATGAAGTAGAATGGCTTGAAGAATTCGACGAAGAAGACACCAAAGAGTTAGAAGCTGAAAGCGAGAACCTTATAGAAGAAGCTATCGCTTTCTACGAACGAGAAATCGCCCGTATAGAAGAAAATGACTACTAAGCAACTCATACAGCAAATCGAAGCTAAACAATCGCTGTTATGTGTGGGCTTGGATACCGATATGGCTAAAATTCCTCCTCACTTGCTTGAAGAGGAAGACCCGCTGTTCGCGTTCAACAAGGCGATTATAGAGGCTACCCACGCTTTTGCGGTAGCCTACAAACCCAATACAGCTTTCTACGAAGCACACGGCGAAAAAGGTTGGCGCGCCTTAAAAAAGACGATTGATTATCTGAACTGTCACCACCCTGAGATTTTCACTATTGCCGATGCCAAACGCGGGGATATAGGCAACACTTCAAGTATGTATGCCAAAGCTTTTTTTGAAGATATGCAATTCGATAGCGTGACAGTAGCCCCCTATATGGGAAGGGATTCGGTAGAGCCTTTTTTAGCTTTTGAGAACAAACAAACCATTCTCTTAGCACTAACTTCTAATGAAGGAGCTTTTGACTTCCAAACGCAAAAACTCAACGATGAAGAGCTGTACAAAAAGGTATTACGTACCTCACTCACTTGGCAAAACAGCCAAAACCTGATGTACGTAGTAGGCGCAACCAAGGCGGAATACCTAAAGGAAATACGTAAAATTATACCTAAACATTTCTTGTTAGTACCAGGAGTAGGTGCTCAGGGAGGTAGCTTGGAAGAGGTATGTAAGTATGGTTTGAACGACCACTACGGACTGCTTATCAACTCGTCAAGAGGCATTATTTACGCTTCTAAGGGCGAAGACTTTGCCAAAGTAGCAGGTGAAAAAGCTGAGGAATTACAACAGAAGATGAAATTAATGCTTAATGGTAAATGATAAGTGGTAAATGAGTAGTAATGAAAAGGAGCAAGAGAAATGACAAGTGTGAGAAGTAATAGGTATATCAACTTTGTACAAGTTTAAAACTTTGGCAGAATATGGTGATTAAAAACTAGTAAACTAATGACTAACAACTAAATAATATGATTACATTTTTAAATAAAAGCAACATTACACCAACCATTGAAGATGACGCTCACAGACTTTTTTCACTGTTGAGCAGGCGCTACCAACAACGACTATCTGACCTTTTTCAAGACAAAACTAAAGCACCTTATGTAGTGGGTTATATAGAAGATGGACGCCTACACGGAATGGCTTCTATGGCTATCTACAGAGTGATTTCGGGCTATAAAGGTTGGATAGAAGATGTGGTGGTAGACGAGATGGCACGTGGAAAAAAAATAGGCACTCAGCTCATACAACTTCTTATCGCCAAAGGCAAAGAATTGGGCTTAGGAGAAATATTACTCTTTACCTCGCCTACTAACGAAGCAGCTATTAAGCTTTATGAAAATGAAGGCTTTAAACGTAAAGGTGCAGAGGTATATGTGAACGCTCTCAAACAAATGTACCCACCAGAATCTTGATATATTACTATTTCTTTGTATTTTTGCCCTCTGATAAGGAAACAATAAAAATACTATGGAATTAGTCCACAAGAATCTCGTATTGCCCAATAATGGCAAAAAGCTCTTGTTACACACTTGTTGTGCGCCTTGCTCGGGCTCTATTATACTATCTATTCAGGCATCGGGGATAGAGTTTACTATATTTTTTTACAACCCTAATATTCACCCTCAAAAAGAATACGAAATTCGCAAAGAGGAAAATATACGCTTTGCCGAAAAGTGTGGCGTACCTATTGTAGATGCCGAATACGACACCGATAACTGGTATACGCGTGCTAAAGGTATGGAATTTGAACCCGAACGCGGTAGCCGTTGTGCAATGTGCTTTGATATGCGTATGGAGCGTACGGCTTTATATGCTTACGAAAACGGTTTCGATACCATTGCGACCTCACTGGGCATCTCTCGTTGGAAAGACCTCAACCAAGTGAATGAAGCAGGTAAAAATGCTGCCAATAAGTACGAGGGACTTACCTATTGGGACTACAATTGGCGCAAAAACGGAGGTGCTGCCTGCAATATGGAAATCTGTAAAAACGAGAAATTCTACCAACAAGAGTACTGCGGTTGTGCTTTCTCGTTGCGCGATGCTAACAAATGGCGAGTAGCCAACGGAAGAGAGAAAATACGAATAGGGGAAAAATACTACGGAAGAGAAAAGTGAATAGTATGATAACTCCAGAAGAACTTAGAGAAGGTCGTATCTTGCTTATCGATAAGCCCCTGCAATGGTCGTCGTTTCAAGCAGTGAACAAAATCAAATGGGCAATACTCAAACACTATAAGCTCAAGAAGATAAAGATAGGGCACGCAGGAACATTAGACCCGCTTGCCTCTGGTTTATTGGTGATTTGTACGGGCAAATTTACTAAGAAGATTACCGAAATACAAGACGCTGTAAAAACTTATACAGGCACTATTACCGTAGGGGCTACTACTCCTTCCTACGATAAGGAAACCGAAATTAATGCCCACTACCCTACTGACCATATCACTCCTGAACTGATAGAACAAGTGCGAATGCAGTTTATAGGGGAACTCACGCAAACGCCTCCTGTATTTTCGGCTATCAAGAAAGAAGGCAAACGGCTCTACGAATTTGCCCGCGACGGCAAAGAAATAGAAGTTCCTCAGCGCACTATCTATATTTACAGTTTCAATATAGATGCAAGTCAGTTTCCTAAGTTGCAATTTGAGGTGGTATGTAGCAAAGGCACCTACATACGCTCCTTGGCAAACGACTTTGGTAAAGCCTTAGGATCTGGTGGCTATCTATCTGCATTGCGACGCACTAAGATAGGTGATTTCTCGGTAAATGATGCCTTAACGCCTGATGAATTTATAAACATACATATTCCAAAAATGCAAACAAAACCTATTATTCTCACTACTGTATTCGAGCGATTTATCGATAAGAATAAAACAACTCTTAATGACCATTTCGCTCGAAAAGAATCTACTTTGAACACACAAAACAATAGGAAAAAATCTATTAATGAAGTGTATGAAGAGCGAGAGCGAGAACACCTTAACAAACAACAAAAACAGCGACATACTTCCGACCTTAATATAGAAGCCATTTTTCCTCGAAAAAAGAAAAAAAAGACCTCAGGAATCAAATATGAGTTTCGCTACTTTCTATCGATGTTTTCAAATACTGATAAGGCAATTATGCTTACTTTACTGATACTTTTCGGTACGATAGTAACCCTTATGGTGATACAACTTAGCAGTAGAGAGAAAGAAATAATGATTGAAATGGCACTCACTCCAGATGATTTACCTTATGAACCTCCAAAATTAGAGGAACAAACTGAAGCGCCTGATCTTTCTCAAGCTATGAATGCGAAACTGACTACTAATGCTTATAATCAAGCCGATGCTGACTTACGTCATACTGAGAATTTTAAAACTTTAGACGAAATAATGGCAGAGCGTGCTTCTAAAGAGATGGAAAGTGCTAAAGAAGACTTGGTGAGTAATAATAAAATGTCGTCTAACTTAGTAATATCGGACGATAATACTCTTCAAAAAACAACTAAAATTTCATCTGATAATAAAGTAAATAAGAATACTTTAGTAAAATATGCCTTATCTGGCAGGACAGGAAATATACCTAACCCTGTATTTACTTGTGAAAAAGAAGGGCAAGTAGTGATTATTATTACAGTTGATGAAGCAGGAAGAGTTATTAGAACAGCTCTTGACAAAATGAATTCAACTACCAATGATGATTGCCTTATAGAAAACTCATTACTATATGCTAGCAGAGCCAGATTTAATGCTGTAACAGGCAAAAAAGAGCAAACAGGAACTATTACTTATATTTTTCAAAGTAAACGATAGAATGAAATTACAACAGTTAATTTGCATATTAAGTTTCTTATTAATAGGAGCTTGCAAAAATGCAAATCCACCTAAGCAAGACGCTTTCAATATAGAACTGTATCCTAAAAAGAAGGAATACCACATAGGAGAAGCTTTACAGATAAAAGTTGTGAATCCTAAATTTGAAGGTAAAATAGTAAAGATTAGCTATCAGTTTCATCACCAAGAGCTTGTTGTTACTAATGAGAACATAGTACTTGAAAACCTAATGTTAGGTAAACAGCCTTTAGAAGTAACTGTATATACTGATAAAGGAGAAGTTTATAAAGTACGAAAAGAAATTTTACTTTTGGCAGGACAAGCTCCTAAACTGTATACTTATAAAATACTAAATGAATATCCCCACGACAAACAGGCTTATACTCAAGGTTTAGAATTTATAGGTGATACTTTAGTAGAAAGCACAGGACAATACCGAGAATCTTCCATACGCAAATGGAATCCTTTTACGGGCGAAATGTACAAAAATGTACCTTTACAAGCAATGTATTTTGGTGAAGGAGCTACCGTTTTTAGAAATAAAATAATCCAACTCACTTGGAGAGAAAATATAGGATTCGTATATGATGCTCAGCTAAAATTGTTAAAAACATTCTCTTACAATAAAAGTAAAGAAGGTTGGGGGCTCTGTCATAACGGTAGTGATAAACTTTACAAAAGTGATGGTTCAGAAAAGATTTGGATACTCAATCCTAACACTTTTGAAGAAGTAGACAGTTTACAACTATGTACTAATAAATCTATTTTTACCAATGCTAACGAATTAGAATTTGTAGACGGGAAAATATATGCTAATACTTATCTAAAAGATGGTATTATGATTATCAACCCCAATAATGGTGCTATAGAAGGCGTTGTAGATGTACGAGGATTAAAAGAAAAAGTAGAACAAACTCCTGATTTAGATGTTCTTAATGGCATTGCTTATCACGCTAGGCGTAATACTTTCTTCATCACGGGTAAGAATTGGAGTAAGATATTTGAGGTGGTTTTTATAAACAAGAATTAAATAACGTGAGCTTGATGTTTGTATTTTTTTATTACTTTTGCTCTTATGATTCCAGAGAATATCCTACATACTCCCATCAACTACCTGCGTGGCGTAGGCAATCAGCGGGCTGAACTCCTGAAAACAGAGCTCAGTATCTATGAGTATCAAGATTTGCTGAACCTGTTCCCCAATAGGTATATCGACCGTACCAAGTTTTACAAAATCAACGAATTGCAGAACAATAATGCCGAGGTGCAACTCGTAGGCAAGATAGTAAACCTACGCACAGTAGAGTCGGCTCACCAAAAAGGTACTCGTCTTGTTGCTACCTTTGTAGACGATACGGGCACTATGGAGCTCGTGTGGTTCAAAGGACTCAAATGGTTACGTGAATCCCTAAAAATCAACGAACCTTATGTGATTTTTGGCAAACTGAATTTCTTTGGAGGTACTTTCTCTATGCCTCACCCCGAAATGGACTTGCTCAGCGAATTCAAGAAGGCAGGACACAGCAGTATTCAGCCCGTATATCCCTCTACCGAAAAATTAGCTAAACGCAACATTACCAATAGAGTGATGCGCCAATTAGTACAAACAGTTTTTGAAGAAGTAGGCAATAGCTTTGCCGAGAATTTACCGGATAACATACTCGTTTCTATGAACCTCATCTCCAAGCAGGAGGCAATGCGCAATATCCACTTCCCTACAAATCAAACTTTGCTTACTAAAGCCTCTGTACGACTCAAATTTGAAGAGCTTTTCTACATACAAGTGCAATTGGTACGCAAGAATCTTCTGCACAAACAGAAGTTCCAAGGACAACCTTTCAAGAATGTAGGCGATGCTTTTATGAACTTCTATAACCATCATTTGCCTTTTCCGCTTACCGATGCCCAAAAACGAGTATTGAAAGAAATACGCGCCGATGTGGGCTCAAATGTCCAAATGAACCGCCTGTTGCAAGGCGATGTAGGCTCTGGTAAAACCATCGTAGCCCTAATGACGATGCTTTTAGCGGTAGATAATGGTTGTCAAGCCTGCTTGATGGCACCTACCGAAATTCTCGCCAATCAGCATTACCAAAACATTAGTGAACTACTAAAAGAAACAGGAGTAACTGTAGCACTGCTCACAGGTTCGTCTAAAACTAAAGAACGCAAAATGTTAGACGAACAATTACAGTCTGGAGAGCTTTCTATCCTTATAGGCACTCACGCTCTTTTGGAAAACAAAGTACAGTTCAGAAACTTAGGACTCGCCATTATCGATGAGCAACACCGATTTGGGGTAGAACAGCGCTCGAAGTTATGGCATAAAAACACTATTCCGCCTCATATCTTAGTAATGACCGCCACCCCTATCCCACGCACTTTAGCGATGAGTGTATATGGTGATTTAGATATTTCGATAATAGATGAACTCCCCCCTGGACGTAAGCCTATTAAAACTCTACATCAGTTTGAAAACCACCGTGCAGAAACTTATGAATTTATTAAAAAAGAGATAGATAAAGGACGACAAGCTTATGTAGTATATCCACTTATAGAAGAATCGGAAGCGTTAGATTTTAAGAACCTTACCGAAGGCTATGATTATATCACGGCAAGCTTCCCTTTGCCAAAATATAAGGTCTCTATGGTACACGGTAGACTGAAACCAGCTGAAAAAGATGCTGAAATGGATCGCTTCCTACGTAATGAAACACAAATAATGGTGGCTACCACCGTGATAGAAGTAGGGGTAAATGTGCCCAATGCCTCCGTAATGGTAATTGAGAGTGCTGAGCGCTTTGGACTCTCACAACTACACCAGTTGAGAGGACGTGTAGGTCGTGGCAGTGAACAGAGTTATTGTATATTACTCACAGGCAACAAAATGAGTAACGATACTTGTACGCGTATGGAAACGATGGTGCGTACTAACGACGGTTTTGAAATCGCTGAAGTAGACCTAAAATTGCGTGGTCCTGGTGACCTAATGGGTACGCAACAAAGTGGAGTGCTCGCTCTAAAAATAGCCGACCTTGTAAAAGACCAAGATATACTAAAAGCAGCACGCTTTCAAGCTATCGACCTCCTGAAAGCCGACCCTAATTTAGAGTTGCCCCAAAACCAACGCATAGCCCACACGCTCTATCAGTTACAACGCTATAAGAACCTCTGGACATACATTTCATAGGGAGCTGAAGAGGTGATGCTTACTACATTGTAATCTTTTTCCACTTTTTTTTCACCAAAAAATTTGGAGAGTTAAAAAAAAGTAGTACCTTTGCACCCGAATTAAACGTAAGGGTTCTTAGCTCAGCTGGTTCAGAGCATCTGCCTTACAAGCAGAGGGTCACTGGTTCGAATCCAGTAGGACCCACTTAGGTTAAAATTAAAAAATTTCTATCATTGTAATTTTGGGGTTCTTAGCTCAGCTGGTTCAGAGCATCTGCCTTACAAGCAGAGGGTCACTGGTTCGAATCCAGTAGGACCCACCAAAACTCGGATTTTATTGTTGTTTTCATAATTAAAAAGGATTCTTAGCTCAGCTGGTTCAGAGCATCTGCCTTACAAGCAGAGGGTCACTGGTTCGAATCCAGTAGAGTCCACAAAAGCTACTCAATACTGAGTAGCTTTTTTTGTTAATTATTTATTTAAATAACAAATGATTATCAAGTATTTATAATTTTCTAAATTGTTAATTATTAATTAATAATTGTCTATTGATAATTATTTCTTACTTTTGCGATATTTTTAAACAGAAAAACAAAAATAATATGTTAGGATTACAAACTTCTGTAGACGTTGCAACTACTGCAACCGACACTGCTCCCGTCGCAGTACAAGAGAAAACCCTTTCTATAATGGAACTGATTCTAGATGGTGGTATGGGCAGTATCATTATTATTGGTATCTTATTTGTGATGCTCGCTGTAGCTCTTTTCCTCTATTTTGAACGCCTTTTTGCTATTAAGGCAGCTTCTAAGATGGATAAAACTTTTATGTATAAAATACGTGATTGTATCTCAGCTGGGCGCTTAGATGCTGCTAAAATGCTTTGTGTACAATCGAATACTCCCGTAGCACGCCTTATTGAAAAAGGGGTCTCTCGTATAGGTAAACCTCTTGAAGATATCAATAAAGCTATTGAAAATGCAGGCACTTTAGAGGTCTACAATCTTGAAAAGAACACGGCTATTCTCGCTACTATTGCAGGAGCAGGACCTATGATTGGATTCTTAGGCACAGTTGTTGGTATGATTATGTCATTCCACGAAATGGCTTCAGCAGGCGGTCAAGCAGAGATGGGGTCGTTAGCAAGTGGTATCTATACCGCGATGGCAACTACCGTAGCAGGGCTTATAGTAGGAATTATTGCTTATGTAGGCTACAACCACTTAGTAGTAAAAACTGATAAGGTGGTACACCTAATGGAAGCCAATGCTGTTGAATTCTTAGACTTGTTAAACGAACCTCTATAGGTCTTAAAAAACTACTCTCATCTAATTATGAAATTAAAAGGTAGAAATAAGATAAGTCCTGAGTTCAGTATGTCGTCTATGACGGACATTGTGTTCCTGTTGTTAATATTCTTTATGATTACTGCCAACAGCCCCAATGCACTTGATTTGTTATTGCCTAAAGCTAAAGGTAAAAGCACTAATACACAAAACGTTTCAGTAAGCATTGATAAAGATTTAAACTATTTTCTTGACAAGAAACCTATTTCAGTAGATAATCTCGATACAGAGCTCAAATCAGCGCTCAATGGAGTAGAAAATCCTACTATCATTTTGCGTGTAGAGGAAAGTGTGCCTATTGAAAATGCGGTAACAGTGATGGATGTGGCAAACCAAAACCAATTTAAGGTGATTTTGGCTGTTCGTCCAAAATAGAAAGGTATATGAATTTATTCGATACAGAACATAAACGTAAATCCTTAGCACTCACTACGGTTGTGATGTGTTTAGTAATCTTCATACTGTTTTTTGCAGGAATGAAGTACTTAGACCCACCGCCCGAAAAAGGTGTAGAGGTTATTTATGGAGTCGATTTGGTAGGAATGGGCGAGCGCACTCCTCCGCCAAGTGCTGCTAAACAGGAAGAAACTAAAACGCCTCCTCAAACACAACCAGAACAGAGTACTTCACAAGAAGTAAAGGAAAACCTTTTGGCTCAAGATAACAACGAAGAAGTTTCTGTACCCGAAGTACCGAAAAAGAAAGAAAAAAAGAAAGAAACACCTAAAAAAGATACTCCAAAAGAGAGTCCCAAACCTGCTCCTAAACCTTCACGGGAAACTTCGGATGCGTTATCAAATATATTGGGAGCTGCCAATGCAGGTGGTAGTGGTATCTCAGGACAAGGAGATGGCAACCAACCTGGTTATCAGGGACAGATAGATGGTAGTCAGTACGCTAATTCTTATTATGGCTCAGGAGGTGGTAATGGCACTGGCAAAGGTTGGGGATTGAAAGGTCGTACTATAGCTTCACAAGGTAAAGTACCTCAAAATTGTAATGAAGAAGGACGCGTAGTAGTACAAATAGAAGTAGACCGTAGTGGTAAAGTAGTAAAAGCTACTGCTGGTGTGAAAGGAACTACTAACTCTGCTCAGTGTTTGCTGGAAGCTGCTCGAAAAACAGCTGCTATGCACCGCTGGAACGCCGATGATAATGCTCCTGCACGTCAAGTAGGTTTTATTGTTATCAACTTTAAACTCGGAGAATAAGAAATCAATTAATAATTGGTAATTAATAATTAACAAGGATGAGATAATGGTTATAGTATAACTGATTATCTCATTTTTGATTGTACAACAACTAAAATTATCTTTAACATTGAATTATCAAGAAACACTTTCGTGGATGTTCAACCGCTTACCAATGTTTCAAACACAAGGTAAAACTGCTTTGAACAACAAATTAGATAATATCCTCGCCTTTACTTCGGTGTTAGGAAACCCTCAAACAAAATTCAAAAGTTTGCATATCGCAGGCACTAACGGAAAGGGTTCTTCCAGCAGTATGCTCGCTTCTATCCTACAAGAGGCAGGATATAAGGTAGGATTGTACACTTCTCCACACCTCAAAGACTTCCGAGAACGTATCAAAATTAATGGGAAGGAAATACCCGAAGACTATGTGGTAAGTTTTATAGCTAAAAACAGACCTTTTTTGGAAGAATATCACCTCTCATTCTTCGAAATGACAGTGGGAATGGCGTTCAGCTATTTCGAGAATGAAAAAGTAGATATCGCTGTGATAGAAGTAGGTTTAGGAGGACGTTTTGACTCCACTAATATTATCACTCCCGAAGTTTCTCTTATTACCAATATCTCTAAAGACCATACTGATATTTTAGGAGATACTTTACCTAAAATAGCTTTTGAAAAAGCTGGTATTATCAAACAAAATGTGCCTGTAGTAATCAGTGAATATCAAGAGGAGACAGCTCCCGTCTTCACAGCAAAAGCTAAAGAAATGAATGCTCCTATTATTTTTGCCAATCACATAGAAACTTCTCTTACAACCGACCTTCAAGGTGCTTATCAAGAGAAAAACATCAAAGGAGTAATAGCCGTTACCGAATTGCTTATCCACCAGGGGTGGGATATTACTCCGGAGAATATTGCACAAGGACTTTTACACGTGGTGCACAATACAAACCTGAAAGGTCGTTGGCAAACCCTTGGCTCCTACCCTACTATCGTATGTGATACAGGACATAATGTGGGCGGACTTACTTATGTGATGGAACAACTCAAAAAGCAAACCTATACACATCTTCATATTGTAGTAGGTTTTGTAAAAGAAAAAGATGTAAATAGTGTTTTAGAGCTTTTCCCAAAAGAAGCTACCTATTATTTTTGCAGTCCTGCTATTGCAAGAGGACTTAATGTAGATACATTAAAGAAAATTGCTACTGCAAAAGGACTCCAAGGGGAGAGATATTCTTCAGTAGCAGAAGCCTTAAATGCCGCTAAGGCACAAGCGCTTCCCACTGACTTTATATTTGTTGGTGGAAGCACGTTTGTAGTTGCGGAAGTGTTGTAAAATAACAAAAAGCAGATACTGAAAAACAAATGAAGGTTGTTTTAAAACCCTAATATCATTTTGGCAATAAAAAAGTAAATCAAGATACCTAAAACATCGTTGCTGGTAGTGATAAATGGACCCGTAGCAACTGCTGGGTCAATACCGCGCTTATGGAGAAGTATCGGGATAAAAGTACCTATCACAGCAGCATTTACAATCACTGTAATGAGTGCTATGGCTACCGTAATACTTACCAAATACTCAGCTTGAAAAGCAAAATGGCTTACTAATATCACTATTCCTGCAATAGTTCCTCCGTTGATGAGTCCTAATAGAAATTCTTTAAACAACCGTTTGATAAGTTCGCCGTCGATAGAATTATTTGCTAACCCTTGTACTATTATCGCCGATGATTGTACTCCCACATTTCCCGCAGTAGCTTGAATAAGCGGAATAAATATCAATAATATAGGGTAAATCATCATCGTATCCTGAAAACCATTGATAATACTCGCTGCACCTAATCCTCCAAACATTCCAATAAGTAACCAAGGCAAACGCGCTTTGATAAGTTTCCATACACTATCGCTTGCCTCCACATCATTGGTAATACCTGCTGCCAACTGATAGTCTTTTTCAGCTTCTTCTTTTATCACGTCCACCACATCATCAATAGTGATGCGTCCCACAAGGCGTTTCATTTCATCAACTACAGGAATTGCCTCTAAGTCATACTTACTCATTATGTGAGCTACCTCTTCGGCAGTATCAGTAACGTATACGTAATCTACTTTTGGAATATAAATGTCTTTCACTTCTGAACGTGTGGAAGTAGTAAGCAAATCTTTAAGTGAAAGTCGTCCTTTAAGCACATCATTATCATCTACTACATAAATAGAATGCACACGAGTAACGTGAGCCGCCTGTTCGCGCATTTCTTTTACGCATTTTAGCACATTCCAATTCTCATTTACCTTTACAAGTTCCTTCGCCATTAGTCCTCCCGCAGTATCTTCGCCATAACGAAGTAATTCTACGATGTCTTTGGCGTGTTCTACGTCCGAGATATGCGAAATAACCTCTGTTTTTCTATCTTCGGGCAATTCAGAGATGATATCCACCGCATCATCGGTGTCCAACTCGATGATTTCATCGGCAATTTCTTTTGCAGAAAGGTTTTTTAAGATATTCTCACGGTAATCATCGTCTAATTCTGTGAGTACATCTGATGTTTTCTCAGCATCAATTAAACGAATGATGTATACCCCCTCTTCAATATCCAATTCGTGAATGATTTCAGCTATATCGGCATAGTGCAAATCATTTAAGAGGGTTGTAAGTTCTTTATTTTGTTTTTCCTCAATGAGTTTATGGATTTTCTCAATGAGTTCATCTGTTATTTTAAAAGTTGTCATAGTTTTAAGACGTCAAATCGTTAGCTATCAAACTTGATTACTGATTTTTTTAGTAATAAAAACAAACTCTTGCCAAGGCAATTGCTCAGGACGTTTATCAAATATAGGGTCTTGTTTTAAATTCTCATCTGTAAGTAGTGGTTTTAGGCTGTTGCGAAGGGTTTTTCGCCGTTGATTGAAAGCCGTTTTCACTACGGTAAAGAATAATCTTTCATCACAATCTAAATGGAAGTGAGCTTTGCGTACTAATCGTATTACACCACTCTTTACTTTGGGCGGAGGATTAAAAACACTCTCCGAAACTGTGAATAAGTAGCTCGTTTCATAAAAAGCCTGTACTAAAACTGATAAAATTCCATACGTTTTACTGCCTTCGTGCTCGCATATACGTTCGGCAACCTCTTTCTGAAACATTCCGCTAAACTCAGAAACATATTCTCGCAGTTCAAGTAGTTTAAAAACGATTTGAGTAGAGATATTATAAGGGAAATTACCTATAATAGCAAATGGTTCGGCTAAATAACCCGCTACATCATATTTCAAAAAGTCATCGGCAATTATTTTTCCTCTTAATGCAGGATAATTTGCCTCCAAATAATCTACCGATTCCTTATCGATTTCCACTATGTGCACATCAACACCTTTTTTGAGCAAAAACTGAGTAAGCACGCCCATTCCAGCTCCTATTTCTACTACTTTTTTATAGTTTTTTAGCGATAATGTATCAGCTATTTTCTGTGCAATGTTCAAATCTTTTAAGAAATGTTGCCCTAAATGCTTTTTTGCTTTTACTAATTCCATTTATATACCTTTCAGCGAGACTTTTAGTTGTTCTTTTGCAGAAGTATCGACCTTATTTCATCATAATGGTCAGTTCCTACCAAAAACACTTTCTTTCTGTCCTTAGACACTATCCTGATTGCCTTATTATGTTTCGTATTATAGATGATACCTGCCGAAGTATACCGTATCCCAATGCCATAATACCAAGGAACATCAATGAGTTGAATAGTAGAGACGTCCATTTCTTGAAAATTCATTCGTCTATTCAAAAAACCGATACCAAATGAAGCTGCAATACCATAATCATCAATTACAGTAGTAAGTTTATAGAATACAGCTACTAAAATAGCCACTAATAATATAATTATTGCCCAACCTCCTTTGTTTTGATAGCCTGAAAAGACTATAATCCCTACAAAAAGAGCTAAAATAGACAGTAATATATAAGAAAATTGTGTTTCTTTAAATTCTATAGCTGTTTTCATAATATTATTTTTTTGTGCAATTTAAAAATAGACAGAAGCCACACCCTAAAATCTAATAAAAATTTATAAACAAGAAAAAGAACAAATTCTTAACTTTGGTGGCGGGTGGGCTTCTGTGCTAAAATGTTTATATTATTGCGTTACACTAACTCTTTACGAGTTTACCAATGCTTTCAAGTAGTTGCGGACGGTCAGAAAGGGCTATTTTGGCTACTTCGTAAAATTCCTTCACCCATTTGTTCATTGCCTCAAAGGCTTTGTTCTTATCCTGAGTGGCTTGTTGGTCGATACCGCGCAATTTCACGTATTGCGCACGGAACTCTTCCACTTTCGCAATGGCTGAAAGCTGTTCATCGGCGACGGCTTCGGTAAGTTTGAACCTGTCGAGCGCTGCTCGCTGGGTAGTAGTGGCTTTAATGCCCTCGTAAAGCTTTTTCGTGGTGGCTAAACCTTCCAGATAATCGCGCGACATCGTTCCTTTTAATCCAAATGATACCAGCGCTTCGGGAGATGCTTTTAACGCTACTTTTGCCACCTTGCGATGTTCTTTATATTTGTCGCTCATCGCTTTATAAGCCTTTTCAAACAAGGCTCTTTTCTCTACCGTTTGGCTTGTTTTTGCCAAATTATCGTTATAAGCGGCTTGTGCTTTGTCATAAAGTGCTTTACCTACTTTCATAGCCTCTTCATTGTATTGATATTCCTCTAACTGAGCTTTCAATTCGGCTATTTCGCTGTAATTGGTAAATAACAAACGTCTGTTTTCTAGTGTTTTTAATTCTGTGCTCTTTTCCTTCATAATATTACATATTTTAAAAGGTCTATAAATTAGTTGAAAAATGTTAAATCATTATGATTTACATTCATTTTTATACCGCAAAAATCCTGCCAAATAACATTGTACAAATTATTGTTTTTGTTTGTAGAAAAGCATTCTTTGTAAACTTCTCATATTAATTTAAAATAAGACGATAAGCTGTTACATTACTTACGTTTGTAGTTACAGTGGGTTATTTTGGCATTACAATACGCTTTTTACTTATTACTTAGTTTTGTTATCTTATTACTTTACTATCTTTTGCATTTACTTTCTTTTGTTTTACAGTTGCAACACTTTCTTTTGGTGTTACAAATGGATAAAATGCTCTATCAATTTCTTACTTTCCGGAGTAACAAGATAGCTAGGGTAAGGAAAATAAGATTAGGCAAGAGGACAGCCATCAAAGGTGATAAGCCCCCTGAGGTTTGAGCAAGGGTTCCAAACACACGGTCGAAAAATACAAAGCTAAAACCTACGACTACTCCCACCATTAGGTTGATTCCCATTCCTCCGCGCTTTTTCACCGATGAAACAGCCACGCCAATAAGCGTAAGGATAAAGGCAGTACTTATAGCACCCCAACGGCGGTATTTTACCAATAGATACATATTTAAATTGGGTGAACCTTTCATCTTTTCGCGTTCAATAAACTTGTTTAGCTCAAACAAGTTCTTATTTTCCGCTGTATATTCCATCGGCATTAGGTCATCAGGTTTGAAATTGAATATCGTGTCTAACTGGTCGCGTTTCACTATCACATCGTCTCCCTCCCCTATCTTTCTTTTGGAATAATTGGTAAGCCGATAGGTTTTCGTGCTGTCTATCCACTGAATCGTTTCGGCATTTATCTTTTCCGTCATCTTAATACCATTAAAATGTTCTACTGAAAAGTTATACCCGCGTTTGTCTTGGTAGTTAAACGAGCTTACATAAAGGTAATCGTTGTCAGAAAACTGATTGTAGAGGTCTGAAACGCTTTCCACCTTCGAAGAACGTATATACTTATTCCAAAAATCATTATACACAGTGCTGGCAGCGGGTACAATAAACATTCCCATAAAAAACACTATTACCGAAATGATACTCGCACCCACGATATACGGACGCAAAAAGCGCATATATGATACACCTGAGCTCTGGATAGCGATTATCTCGGTATTATTGGCTAACTTTGATGTAAACCAGATGATAGAGAGGAATAGCAAGATGGGAAACAATATATTGGCGAAATAAACGATAAAACTGAGGTAATACCACAGTATTTCGTTCATCGGGGCGCCTTTTTGTATCATCTTATCTACTTTTTCAGATAAATCTACGATAATTCCGATAGGAATAAAGAGAATTATCATCATAAAGAAGGTAAGAAGATAGCGTTTTAAGATGTACCAGTCGAGTATTTTCATTTTTTTGTTTTTTAGACCTCCCCCTATCCCCCTCCAAAGGGGGAATTAGCGACGCAAAAGCGTTTTTATCAGAAGTATATTAATTAATTTAATTTGTTTAAAGACGATTTGACATATCAGTAACCATTTTTGTCTTCCACGTAAGGAAAGTACCCGCTACAATTTGTCGGCGAGCTTCCCTCACAAGCCATAAATAGAAACCAAGATTGTGAATTGAAGCGATTTGTTTACCCAAAAACTCGTTAGCAGCGAATAAATGACGTAAATAGGCTTTCGTGTAATAGGTATCTACGTAAGTATGTCCGTCAGGGTCTATGGACGAGAAATCATCTTCCCATTTTTTGTTTTTAATATTGATAATTCCTTTTGCAGTAAAGAGCATTCCGTTGCGAGCATTGCGTGTGGGCATTACACAATCCATCATATCCACTCCCAAAGCAATATTTTCCAATATATTAACGGGTGTACCCACTCCCATAAGGTATCGGGGCTTGTTTTTGGGGAGAATATCGCATACAAGTTCAGTTATTTCATACATTTGTTCTACGGGTTCACCTACTGATAGCCCCCCGATAGCGTTTCCGTCGGCATTTTTGCTTGCAATATATTCGACAGACTGTGTACGAAGGTCTTTATAGACTGACCCTTGTACTATCGGGAATAAACTTTGATGATAACCGTATTTAGGAGGTACTTTTTCGAGGTGAGCAATGCATCTATCGAGCCACCTATGCGTGAGATGCATTGAACGTTTTGCATAACCGTATTCACAAGGGTAAGGCGTGCATTCATCAAAAGCCATCATAATATCAGCACCTATACTACGCTCTATTTCCATTACTTTTTCGGGTGAAAAAACGTGAAAAGAGCCATCGATATGACTTTTGAACTTTACACCTTCTTCTTTTATCTTTCGGTTGGCAGCCAATGAATATACTTGATAACCACCGCTATCGGTAAGTATGTTTCTATCCCAATTAATAAACTTATGTAAGCCTCCTGCTTTTTCCAAAATGGGGGTTTGAGGTCGTAAATAGAGGTGATAGGTGTTCCCCAAGATGATATCGGCATTAATATCGTCTTTCAGTTCGCGTTGGTGCACTCCTTTCACGCTTCCCACCGTTCCCACAGGCATAAAAATGGGGGTTTCAATCACGCCGTGGCTGGTAGTAATCTTCCCAGCACGTGCTTTAGTATGTTCGTCTGTTTTTAGTATTTCAAAATCCATAGTTGAAACATTTTCGGGCGCAAAGGTAGGGAAGAATTAGCAAATTAGCAAATTAGAAAAGTTAGCAAATAGACTAATATCTCTTTCAGAATAACTGAGTAAAGGCGTAAATAGCCAAACCGACTAATCCGCCTACTAAAGTGCCATTAATACGGATAAATTGGAGGTCTTTACCTACTTCCAATTCAAGTTTTTCGCTCAATTCGCGTCCCTCCCAGTTCTCTACCGTATGACTGATGAGTTTTCCCACTTCCTCTTTGTTTTTTAGCACAAACTGATAGGCAGTTTTCTGTACCCAAGCGTCTATTTGGTGTTGCAGCTGGGCATTTTGTCGGAGTTCATCGGTGAGGCGCTCCGTAGCAGTGCGCAATAGCTTTGCAAGATGTTGTTCCCATTCAGGAGTATTGAGTTTTTCAGCAAATTCATATAATTGTGCTGTAATTTCAGCCCTGATAGGGTGTGTTTCATCTTCTGATGCTTTTACAACTAACTGATAGAGCCCATTACTTACCTTCCGAGTAATTGTATCTTTAATAAACGATGGAACAAGAGGAGGAAATTGGTTGTCAATTTCGTGTTGCACCAGCTCTTGATGTTCGGCGAGGTAAGTAGCTACCTTTTCAAAAGCTCTTCGAAGGAATTTCTGATGTTTATTCTCGTCTAAAAAAGTGGTGAGAACTTCGCTTGCTTTTGCATTGAGAGGTATTTTTCTTACAAAAGTTTCTATCTGGTGAGGAGTACTTTCTTTCGAGAGCCACTCAACTATAAATGATGATACTTTGATATCGGTGATGTAAGGACGTATCTGTTTAGGTTTAAGGAAGTTCTCCACCACGAAATCACCTAAATTCTCCCCGATGTCATTCTTTCTTTCCTCAATGAGGTTGGTATGTGGAATGTTTAATCCTAATGGTTTGTGAAAGAGCGCTGTTACTGCAAACCAATCGGCAAGCGCTCCTACCATAGCGGCTTCGGAAAAAGCCTTTATATAACCTATAAAAGTGTGTTCGGGAGCTTTTTTATGCCATACCACCATTGCCATATAAATGATGAGCATCAAAACAAAGAGCCCCGTAGCTATATTCTTATGGTGTTGTAGTTTTTGGCGCTTGGAACTGTTCATAAATTATCAGTTTTTCAGGTGCAAAGGTACGAAGAAAAGTGGGAAAAATAAAAAAGTTGGGTATATAAATTGTCAGATAGTAATTATTGCCTATCTTTGCATCAGTTTATTCTAAATAGTAGTATTTTAAAACTTGTAATAAAGATGATAAAAAAGCACTTTTTAAAAACATTAGCCGTAGGAATAATTGCTTTACTTACTCTTTCATTTGTACAGCAAGCAACTGTTAAAAAATACAAATGCCTCATACAACTCACCAATTACAAGGGTGAAGGAGCCTACATAGTAGTTTCACTCATCAATCCCGAAGGTAAATATGAGCAAACACTACAAATTCTTGGAGATGATCCTGAATGGTACGACGATCTTACTCAATGGTGGAAGTTTTATGGCAAACGCCAGACAATTGATGGGATTACGGGAGCTACCATTAGCGGAGGAGAACGCGCTGTAAAGATACTTACAATTGATGATAGTAAACTAAACAAGGGCTACAAAATACGTTTTGAGACTGCCGTTGAAGATGAATATTACTACGCTAAAGATGCTGAAGTGGAATTTAAAACCGAGAACCTTAACACTAAAATTGAAGGTAAAGGGTATATCCGTTATGTGAGATTAATGCCTAACGATTGACAATCTTCTTAAAGAAATTATGAGTAAAGAAATTATTTTAGACCGGTTATGGGCATTAGAAGACTCTCCTTATAGAGATTTTACAGCGAATTTGATTCCCACTGTGGAGAAATCTCGTATTATAGGGGTTAGAACACCTGCAATGCGAGCGTTGGCTAAAGAATTAGTAAAACATTACCCTACTGAGGCAATGTCTTTCTTAGAAGAGTTACCTCATTATTATTATGAGGAAAATAATCTACACGGTTTTATCATTGAACAGCTAAAAGATTTTGATAAAGCGATGCAATATACAGAGCGGTTTCTCCCCTATATTGATAATTGGGCTACGTGTGATACTTTTGCTCCTAAAATCTTCTCGAAATACCCCGAAGAGACATTAAAACACATCAAACAATGGATTACAAGCAAAGAAACCTATACAGTACGTTACGGAATTGGGTTGTTATTGTCTAATTATTTAGATGCTCTTTTTAAGGAAGAATACTTAACCTGGGTAGCAAAAATTACCTCAGATGAATATTATATAAATATGATGATAGCGTGGTACTTTGCTACTGCTTTAACAAAACAATATGAAGCAACAATACCTTATATAGAATCAAAAACACTTTCTCCCTTTGTTCAAAATAAGAGTATACAAAAAGCAAGAGAAAGCCGTCGTATTTCCGAAGATACTAAAAAATATTTGTTGCAGTTTAAACTCTAATCTTGTTCTTCTCTTTCAAAAAAACTAAATACGTTCCCTCCATATTTCTTCGCTTGTGAGAAGAATGGCTGTTCTGATAAATCTGTTTTAGACGAATGTTCAATAATGAGCATTCCATTTTCAGTAAGTAAGTTTTGATTGAAGACAATATCGGCAATAGTAACAAACTTTTCAATCGGGAAATCATACGGAGGATCAGCAAAGATAACATCAAACTGCTGAGTAGTACGTTTTAAATATTCATATACATCGGCTTTAAGTGCTGTAATAGGGTAGACTAATTCACGTGCTATTTTATTGATAAATTGCACACAACCGTTATGGTTATCAACTGATAATACTGAGGGGCAACCTCTACTGGCAAACTCATAGCTAATATTTCCTGTTCCTGCAAAAAGGTCGAGTACAGAAAGTTCTTCAAAATAATAATAGTTATTGAGTATATTAAAAAGAGCTTCCTTCGCAAAATCGGTAGTAGGGCGAACTGGCAATTTATTAGGTGCTATAAGCTGTTTCCCTTTATTCTTCCCTGATATTATTCTCATAAAGATTAACCTTTTTATTGAACAGTTTCCCTCACTGCTAAACTCTGCATTACCTCGTTCATAGCTTCTTGGGTAAAGGATAAACTCATTAATTATTCTTCCGCTTCTTTCATCGTGTGGTACACCTGTTGCACGTCCTCATCTTCTTCTATCTTCTCGAGAAGTTTCTCCACATCGGCTTGTTCTTCAGGGGTAAGTTCTTTCGTTACTTGTGGAATACGCTCAAAGCCTGACGATAAGATTTCTATGTTACGGCTTTCTAACTCTTTTTGGATAGCTCCAAAGCTCTCAAAAGGCGCATAGATGAGGATACCGTCTTCGTCTACGAACACTTCTTCTGCCCCGAAGTCTATCATTTCGAGTTCCAACTCTTCGGGGTCTATCCCATTGCCATTAATACGGAAGTTACAAGTGTGGTCGAACATAAACTCCACTGACCCCGATGTACCTAAAGTACCATTACACTTGTTAAAATAACTGCGGATATTAGCTACGGTACGGTTGTTATTGTCGGTTGCCGTTTCTATGAGTACAGCAATACCGTGAGGAGCATAGCCTTCAAAAAGAACTTCTTTATAGTTTGCAGTATCTTTTTCAGTTGCTTTTTTGATGGCACGCTCAATATTTTCTTTAGGCATATTGGCGGCTTTGGCATTCTGTATCACGGCACGCAAACGCGAGTTACTCTCAGGGTGAGGACCTCCTTCTTTCACTGCCATTACGATGTCTTTCCCTAAACGGGTAAATGTTTTTGCCATTGCTGCCCAACGCTTAAATTTACGGGCTTTTCTAAATTCAAATGCTCTTCCCATTTTTATTTTAGTTATTAGTTATTAGTTTGTTATCTGTCTGTTCTGTTGTCTTAATCAAAATTTGGTTATTCACAAAGTGTAAAGGTGTCTCAGGAAAGTCAAGATGAGTAAGGCGTTTCATCTCATTAAACACCTTGCAATCATTATCGAGTTTTAATCCTTTCACTTTCGTCTGTTTCACTGAAATCACATTGGCATAAAGAAAATTGCCTTTGCGGTCAATCTTAATATCAAGCAAAGGAGCAATACCATTAACTCCTTGCAGATTAAAATGCCCATAAGTATTGAAATTTCCCATACTATAAGCGATAAACTTCCTATTGTACACTTCCACCGCACGGGTAACGTGAGGTCCGTGCCCCAATACAATATCGGCACCTGCGTCTATTACCGAGTGCGCAAACTTATACACATTCCCCCTATTTTCACCGAAGAAAAACTCATCAGCTCTCGGCACGCGTGTATTTTTAGAGCCTTCAGCACCTCCGTGGAAAGAAACAATGAGGATATCCGCCTGTGGGCGCAATTCTTTTACCAAATCGGTAGCTTGTTCTATGTTGTTTATCGATAGCATATTACTATTGGGCGAAAAAGCACAAAAACCGTACTTTATGCCTTCTTTCTCAAATACAACCGACTTTTTTTCTACTGGTCCTGCGTGGTATATACCCACCTTATCGAGTATTTTAGCCGTATTGCGCCGTCCTTTTTCACCAAAGTCATTGGCGTGATTATTAGCGGTGCTCATCAGGTTAAAACCTGCTTCCTTAATGATTTTCCCATAGCGGTTGGGCATACGGAAAACATAGCAAGGACTCTCTTCTGTATCCTTGCACTTCTCGAAATCGCCGCTCTTGCACTTCTCCGAATCGCCACTATCGAGTATCGCTCCTTCTAAATTTCCGAACACAATATCACCTTTCAGATAGGGTTTTACGTATTTAAAACTGTTCACCGCATCGTCCTTAGGCAAATAACCAGCAGGAAAACCCGAGCCTATCATCACATCGCCAACGGCTACTATGGTAAGCGTATCTTTGGTACGAACGAGTAAGGTATCAACAGTAGTATGCACCAAACTATCTATTTGGGCTGTAGCATATCCACTAAAACTTAATGCTATTAACAATAAGATTCTCTGCATCTTATCCTTTATTTTTCGGCAATCACATCAATTCCTCCTTTTACGGTCTGATTGAGTTGTACATTTATTTTCGTCCCCAAAGGCAAATACACGTCTACACGCGACCCGAATTTGATAAATCCAGCATCTTCGCCTTGTACCACTGTTTCTCCCACTTTGGCATAATTCACAATGCGTTTAGCCAATGCTCCCGCTATTTGTCGGTATAAAACTTCACCGAACACTGGGTTATCTACCACTATGGTAGTACGTTCATTCTCTTCGGAAGCCTTAGGGTGCCACGCCACCAAATACTTCCCCGGGTGATACTCGCTATAAGTAACCTTTCCGCCTAAAGCATAACGAGTTACGTGCACATTCACAGGCGACATAAAAATCGATACCTGCAAACGTTTATCTTTAAAATATTCTTTCTCAAACACTTCTTCTATCACCACCACCTTACCGTCTACGGGAGCGATAATATGCTGGTCATTTTTAGGCGTAATGCGTTTAGGATTTCTAAAGAACTGCAATATAGCTATCAAAAATAAAAAAGCTACTATCTGTATAAGCTTTTTAAGCCACAGTATATCAACAAAATAATGCGCTATAACCGATATACCTATCACGGCGAATAGCGTAATGAGAATAATCTTAAAACCTTCTTTGTGAAACATTGTATGCAATTATTTTAGGGTGCAAAGATACGAAAGAATTAACAAATTGCAACGCACAATAAATATTTTTCAACCATAATTCTTGGTCTTCCCTATTTTTTTTACTACTTTTGCCCTCTGACATTAAAACTTTAATAACTATTGCATTTTTTTTGGCATATCGGCAATTTTAACATTTTTTCCTCAATGTCGAAAATTGAAGTTTTTACCAATTGAAATACAGCTTAATAAGACGTTAGCTTCGGCTTACCTTCGTCTTAGGTTCGTCTTTCCTTCGTCTTAGCTTCGCTCTAACACCATCTAAACGGCAGAGTAGCTGTAACTCTTATTTAACTGATTAATAAATATTTAATATTTTTCATAGTAATAAAGATAAAGAAGTGTTTTAATCAATTTTTTTGAAGAAAATGCACAGTTTTTATATATTTTAACATTTTTTTCTCAGTTTTCTAATCAGTACTCCACTTAAATAAATAATACTGATAATCAATTATATTTAATGAATTACATAGAATACACTTTTACCATTGCCCCTATGGGGGTTGCTTCTGAAATATTAGTTGCCGAACTTGCCGAAGTAGGCTTCGAGAGCTTTGTAGATACCGAAACCGGTTTGCAGGCTTATATACAAGAACCCTTTTGGAATGCTGATATACTCTCTGACATACAGATACTTCACAGTGAGGAGTTCCAAATTACCTACACACATCAAACTATTGAACAGGTGAATTGGAATGAGGAATGGGAAAAACACTTCGAGCCTATCACCGTAGACGATGAGTGTACCGTACGTGCTACCTTTCACCCCGAAGCACATACCCCTTATGAAATTGTTATCGACCCTAAGATGAGTTTCGGTACTGGTCATCACGAAACTACTTATATGATGTTGCAATTCCTTTTAAAGGAAGAACTCAAAGGCAAAAAGGTACTCGATATGGGTTGTGGCACAAGCGTACTCGCTATTATGGCAGCCAAACGCGGTGCTACTGAGGTACTCGCCATTGATGTAGACGAATGGTGTGTAGAGAACTCCATTGAAAACGTAGAACGCAATGGTTGTAAGCACATCAAAGTACAGTTGGGAGATGCTTCTTCACTGGCTAATGAAAAAGACTTCGACCTTATTATTGCGAATATCAACCGTAATATTCTCTTAAACGATATACCGCAGTATGTACCAGTTCTCAAAGCAGGAGGCTCTCTCTTGCTCAGTGGTTTTTACAAGGAAGAAATACCTCTTATCCGCGAAAAAGCAGAAGCATACGGTTTGCAATACATCGAGAACTTAGAACGCAACAACTGGGTAGCAGTAAAATTCAAAAAACAAGCCTAATGAGTACTTTCGCCGATAGAATTATTAACTTCAACACACATTTAGAGTACAACCAATCCTTGCCTAAGGGTTTTGATGTGCTGAATCCTTATATGGATAACCCTGAAACTATGGAGGTAATGCGTGCTTTTTATCACAAATTCTACAACGATAACCGTCAGCGGAAATTCATTATAGGCATCAATCCCAGCCGACACGGGGCAGGAGTTACAGGCGTTCCTTTTACTGATACCAAGCGATTAAAAAGCGAGTGTGGCATTACAATGAAGTCGGCACATACTCACGAAGTATCATCTGTTTTTATGTATGATATGATAAAAGCATACGGTGGAGTCACTAAGTTCTACAATGATTTTTATATCAATTCTCCTTTTCCTTTGGCTATTGTGCGAAAAGCCTCTGACGGCAAATGGCTCAATGCTAATTATTACGATGAAGAAGCACTCTTCAAATCATTAAAGGACTATATGATAGAAACTTTAAAAAAGCATATCGCCTTAGGAGTAGATGCTCAAAAGGTGTTCGTATTAGGCAAAAAGAACGCTACTTTCTTACAAAAATTGAATAAAGAAGCTACTTTATTTGGTGAAATGGTAGTATTAGAGCATCCTCGCTTTATCCAACAGTATAAATCAAAAGAAAAACAGCTGTATATCGATAAGTTTTTGACGAGTTTTGGAATATAGACAATGAAGCAATACGATGTTTTGGTGATAGGTAGCGGACTTTCGGGGCTCTTTTCGGCTTTGCTCTTGGCAAAAGCAGGAAAGAAAGTGTGTATATTGGAGAAAAATGAGCAGTATGGAGGTAATTTACAAACTTTTGTGCGCAATAATACGCTGTTTGATACAGGAGTGCATTACATAGGAAGTTTTGCTGAAGGTCAGGTGTTATACGAATATTTTAAAGATGTAGGTATAGCCAATCATCTTTCGGTAGAACGCCTTGATACAAACGGCTACGACCGTATTTGTTTTGGTGATACACCTAACGTGATGTATCCTCACGCTCAGGGCTATGAGAACTTCGTACAACAACTCCTCACCTACTTCCCCAATGAAAAAAAAGCCTTAGAAGAGTATGCTCACACAATGCAATCTATTTGCGATAAGTTTCCACTCTACCGCCATAAACAAGCAGTAGCCGATTACGATGTGCATACACTTTCCTTAAAACTCTTAGACTTTCTCAACGGTATCACAACTAATGACCGACTCAAAGCAGTGCTCTTAGGCTCTAACTTTCTCTATGGAGGTGCTGATGAGCAGACACCTTTATACGTGCACGCGCTATCGGTTAATTCATATATAGAAAGCGCTTGGCGACTCACACAAGGGGGTAGCCAAATCACCAACTTGCTCATTGAAAAATTGCGCCAATACGGTGCTGACCTTTTCAACCAAAGGGAGGTCATAGGCTTTGAATACAGTGAGGGGAATACTATCAACACAGTACTCACCAAGCAAGGAGAGCAGTTTGTTGCAAAACAAATCATCTCGGCTATAGATGTAAAGCAACTACTCAACATCACAGGCAAAAAGCCTTTTAAGCCTTCTTTTTGCAAACGCGTGCAGGGCTTACAACCTACGGTTGCTGCCTTTTCATTGCATTTGGTACTCAAGCCAAATTCTTTTCGCTACTTGCCCTATAATGTGTATTGGTTTAAGGATAATAACAGCGTTTACCACGCTACTAATTACCCTACTAACAACTTCCCGATTTCGTATATGCTCTCTATGAATCCACCCAAGGACGGCGGAGAGTATACTGATAATGTTACTATCCTCACCTATATGAACACTGATGAACTGCAACGCTGGCAAAATAGTTTTACTACCAACACCGAGGGTAATCATAGAGGCAACCAGTATGAAGTTTTCAAAAGTCAACGTGCTATGGATTTATTAGATGTAGTTGCTCAACAATTTCCTACACTCAAAAGTGCTATTGCTCATTACTACACCTCTACCCCACTCACTTACCGCGATTATATAGGCAACCCTACGGGAGCATTGTACGGCTACAAAAAAAACGCTAACCATATAATGGAAAGCGTTTTTATGCCACAAACTCACATCAAAAATTTGTATGTTACAGGGCAGAGTGTTGCAATGCACGGATTAGTAGGAGTTACTATTAGTGCGGTGCTCACCTACCAAATTTTGATGCGGTCTTCAGGTTTTTTATAGAGTTTATCACCTTCTTTTACATCAAAGGCTTTATACCAAGCATCTACATTCACAAGCGGACCAAATGAACGGAAATATCCTGGGCTATGAGGGTCGGTTTTTACTTGGTTTGTAAGGTATTTATCAGTCGAAAGCGTACGCCATACGGTACCCCAAGAGATAAAGAAACGTTGTTCTTGAGTGAAATTGCTTATTTTACCTACATTACCTTTATCTTTTAAGTACATTTGCAAAGCATCAAAAGCAATATTTACCCCACCGAGGTCAGCTATGTTCTCACCACTGGTGAAAGTACCATTTACGAATACACCTTTTACAGGTTCGTATTGGTCGTATTGTTTAGCAAGGGCTTTAGTAGCGTTCTCAAAGTTCTTTTTATCTTCAGGAGTCCACCAATTTTTTAGATTACCATCGCCGTCAAATTCAGCGCCACTATCGTCAAATCCGTGTGTCATTTCGTGACCTATTACAGCACCAATACCACCGAAGTTCACCGCAGGGTCGGCTTCGAAATTGAAGAAAGGAGGTTGTAAGATAGCCGCAGGGAAAACGATTTCATTATACAATGGATTGTAATACGCATTCACTGTTTGAGGCGACATACCCCATTTAGTTTTATCTACAGGCTTACCTACTTTTTCCAAACTCTTTTGGTAAGCCCATTCACTCACGCGTTGCAAGTTAGCAAAATACACCGTTTTAGCAGCCGGTTCAATGGTCAGTTTAGAGTAGTCTTCCCACTTATCGGGGTAACCTACCTTCACAGTAAATTTATTAAGTTTAGCCAAAGCCTTTTCCTTAGTAGCCTCTGACATCCAAGTTACATCTTTAATGTGTTGTGCAAAGCTCTTTTTGAGATAATCTACCAAAGTAACCATTTCTTCTTTAGCTTTAGGTGGAAAATACTTTTCTACATACAATTTACCAAAGGCTTCACCCAAAATACCATTGATAACGCTTAGCGCGCGTTTGTTCATTGGACGTTGTTCTTGTTGTCCTTGCAACTCCTTGTTGTAGAAGTTAAAAGAAAGCTCATCAAGTTCTTTGGTAAGGTTGCTCGCATTATCGGCTACTAATTGATATTTGAGGTAATCTTTGATAAGAGGTAAGTTCTTTTCGTTGATAAACTTATCGTATTGTTTGTACAAACGAATTTCAGAAACAACTACTTTATCAGTGTTCACCCCTACGTTTTTAAGAAACTGAGGTAGATTGAGGTTCTTCACCAACTTGCTGAGCTCAGCCATTGTTTGAGGGTTGTAGCTAAGGTTAGGATTGCGATCTTCCTCATTGGTGAGCATCAATTTGGCTACCGAGCGTTCAAAATCTACCATTTGTTTAGCTTTCTCAGCGGCTTTGTCGTCTTTAAGCACTTTGAAGATAGCCTTTACATAATCTTGATACTTTTGTAAAGCCTCAGTATTCTCCTTGTTGTCTTTTTGATAGTAATCGCGGCCCATACCGATGCTAAAGTTGCCGAGATACACAGTATTCATATTAGAATCCTTCATATCGGCATATACCCCCCAAGCACAGATAGGGTTTTCACCCTCGCGAGTTACCTCTTCCAAATACTTTTGAAGGTCTGTGAGGTTTTTAATAGCCTCAATCTTATTCAAATAACCTTCAATAGGTTTAAGCCCTTCGGCATCACGCTTTTTCCAATCGATAAACGATTCGTAGAGGTCTTTTATTTTCTGACCTTCAGTACCTTGAGCAAAGTTTTCCTTGAGGAGGTTATCCAAGATGAGCAAGCAATTCTCATCGGTTTTCTCGCGTAGGATATGGAAAGAGCCCCACGTAGGTTTATCGGCTGGTATTTTGGCAGTTTTAGCCCAAGTGCCGTTCACATAATTGTAGAAATCATCTTGCGGACGCACCGTAGTGTCCATTTCAGCAAGAGCAATCCCCTTGTCTGCATTTTTGTCTGTCATTGCATTTTCTGATTTTTTGTTATTTTCGCCACAAGCAACGATGAGTGCTGCCGACGAAAACAACAGTGCGGTTTTTACTGTTTTTCTCATCATCTTGTATAATGTTTTTGTTTAATGAAGCAAAGGTAAAAAATAATTAGCAATTAACAACAAAAAATATAAAAAAAGCTTTGCTAAACCTTGTAAGAGTTTTTAGCAAAGCTTTCTTTTTTCTTATCTTAGATAAGCCATTACTTAATACTGAAATTCAAACCTTTGTGTTCTCCCAATCCGTAATAATGTTTAAAATTATAGATAAGTGGTTCCCACTCTAGTGGATTGATTTTATTACCTTCCATTACCAAATGGTCTTCAGCGTGTACTTGCACAAATTCCAATTCTACAAGTACATAAGCATCGCGGTCATTCACGTTTTTCACTTTAGCTTCTGCCTGAATAGGACATTCGGCAATACGCGGAGGGCGTACTTTTTCTGAAGGTAATTGAGTAAATCCTCCAATACTAAACTTGTCGTCAGTATAAGTGTATTTACCCATTTTTTGAGGGGGCACAGGGTTTTGAGCGGTATAAGGGGCAATTGCCTCTACTTTTTCCCACATAGCTGCCGTAGGGAGGTTAAAAACTACCTCGGGCACTTCCATCACATTATGATAAGCCTTGTTTAGTTTTACAAGCGCTATCACAGCATTCACACCTAAAGTAAAGGTGCTTGAAATAGGCGTTACATCGGCGTTTCCATCTTTATCGGTAGTAGTAAGAAGTACTACAGGAAACCCGTAATAAAACATAGTTGGTAAAAAAGACTTCATACTATTTTTTTATTTTGGCACAAAAGTACAAAATCTAATTGGAAAAACAATAAATATTTATCAAAAAGTTTTCATATTTATTATTCTTACCGTACTAATTTCTTATACTTAATACGAGTAGGTGTTACTTCTTTGCCAAGTCGTTTTTTCTTATTCTCTTCATACTCTGAAAAGCTACCTTCAAAGAAATACACTTGTGAGTCACCTTCAAAAGCTAAAATATGAGTACAAATACGGTCTAAAAACCAACGGTCGTGTGAAATCACTACTGCACAACCTGCAAAGTTCTCTAAACCTTCTTCTAAGGCGCGAAGAGTATTTACGTCTAAATCGTTGGTAGGCTCGTCTAACAGTAATACGTTACCCTCTTCTTTAAGAGTCATTGCCAAGTGTAAACGGTTGCGTTCTCCTCCTGAAAGAGTGGCTACTTTTTTATTTTGTTCGCTACCACCAAAGTTAAATCTACTGAGATAAGCACGAGAGTTCACTTGTCTACCCCCCATCATAATGAGGTCTTGCCCACCAGAAAAGTTCTCCCATATAGACTTCTCGGGGTCTATTTGTTTGTGAGTTTGGTCTACATAAGCTATCTTCACCGTGTCACCTACCAGAAACTCACCACTATCGGGCTGTTCTTCACCCATTATCATACGGAAGATAGTAGATTTACCTGCTCCATTAGGACCTATCACTCCTACTATTCCTGCTTGAGGAAGCACAAAGTTTAAATCATCATAGAGTAGTTTATCACCAAAAGCTTTGGCTACGTGACGTGCTTCTATTACATTAGTTCCTAAACGAGGTCCGTTGGGAATATATATTTCCAACTTTTCTTCTAATTGTTTTTGGTCTTCATTGAGCAGACGGTCATAATTCTGCAAACGTGCTTTTTGTTTGGCTTGACGTCCTTTAGCTCCTTGACGTACCCATTCGAGCTCACGCTCCAATACTTTTTGACGTTTGTTTTCAGTTTTCTGTTCTTGAGCCAAACGTTTAGCTTTTTGGTCGAGCCAAGAAGAGTAATTGCCCTTCCAAGGAATACCTTCTCCACGATCGAGTTCTAATATCCAGCCCGCTACATTGTCTAAAAAATAACGGTCGTGGGTAACGGCTATAACTGTACCTGCATACTGTTGTAAATGCTGTTCTAACCACAATACCGATTCTGCATCGAGGTGGTTAGTTGGCTCGTCGAGTAACAAAACATCGGGTTGTTGCAAGAGCAGACGGCAGAGTGCTACCCTACGGCGTTCTCCTCCCGAAAGCACTTTGATAGGCGTATTGGGTTCAGGGGTACGGAGGGCTTCCATCGCTACTTCTAACTGATTGTCGAGTTCCCAAGCATTCAAGGCATCTATCTTGTCTTGTAACTCGGCTTGCTTATCCATCAGCTTTTGCATCTTATCGGGGTCAGAATAGTTTTCCTCGAGCCCAAAAAGATCGTTGATATGATTGAATTCCTCTAAGAGTTTTACTGTTTCGGCTACTCCTTCGCGTACTACTTCAATAACAGTTTTATCATCATCAAGATGAGGCTCTTGTTCGAGATAGCCTACGGTATAATTAGGAGCAAATACTACTTCTCCTTGATAGTTTTTATCTATTCCTGCAATAATTTTTAGCAGAGAGGATTTACCAGAGCCATTAAGCCCTAAAATACCGATTTTGGCTCCATAGAAGAAACTTAGGTAAATATCTTTGAGTACCTGTTTATTAGTAGATGAATAGGTTTTGCTTACCTTATTCATCGAGAAAATGATTTTCTTATCGTCTGCCATAGTTTAGTGAAAAATAAAAAATGAATAGTAAATGAAATCATTAAAGATTCTCATTATTACAAGTGCAAAAATATAAAAACAATACCAAGTAAACAAATTTTGGCTCGCACGCACTTGTAAACTGTAAAATTAAACTTTTATAATTAATTGAATTACAAGTTTATATAAAAAAAACATACCTTATTCTATAAAAATAATTGCTAAAAATTTAGTTTATATTATAAACTAACTTATATTTGCAGCGAATTTATAACATTAAACATTTTAACATTATGGACTTACAAGTATCCGACAGCTTGAAAATCATTCAGTCTGTCATCAATCAACGAAAACAAAAGTACGAAGAGAACGGTTTCTTCCTTATCTTTTGGAGTGTGCTTATTATGCTTGCAGGCGTACTGCAGTTTGCGATGCTTATCACCAACTATTATCCCAAACAATCAGGATTTGTATGGTTGATATTAATGCCTCTTGGCTTTGTGGTGAACTTCATTATCAAATACAAAGAAAAGAAAGTTGCTAGACAGAAAAACTACACCGATTGGTTAGATTGGATATGGGCAGTTGCAGGCATTAATGCAATTTTTGCTTTTTTAGTACCTTTGAGCCCTTTTGGAAAATTTCAAATAGCTATTTTGGTCATTTATCTGCCTTTTGCTTTTGTAGCTTTAGCAATGGCATTACAAATGAAAATGAAACTCTGGATAGCAACATCGTTAGTAGCTTTGTTGTTAATTTATGCAGGTATATTTGTGCCTTTTAGTTATGAAATCTATTTGCCTTTACTATGCGTAGTATTAGCAGCCTTATTGTTCTTAGTGCCTGGTATTCAATTTCATAACAAATATAAAAAGAGAAGTAATGTTCGCTGATTTAGACCCTATTTTGCACTCACAGCTTCGTTTGGCTATCGTCTCTCTATTGGTTTCAGAAGAAAAGGCTGATTTTGCCCGTATTAAGGAAATAACCAAAGCTACCTCTGGTAATATTTCTGTGCAAATCCAGAAGTTAGAGACTGCTGGTTATATCACTGTCAAAAAATCTTTTAAAGATAACTACCCCAATACCGAAGTTCAGCTCACCAAAGAAGGTCTTTTAGCTTTTGAGCGATATGTAGAGGCACTAAAAAGCTATATTAGCCGTTAGCCGTTAGCCGTTAGCCGTTAGTCGTTAGTTTCTAACCACTAACGGCTAATATCAAATAATTGATATGTCTCCTTTGCCTTCACGTAATACTTTCGGAGCATCTCCTGAAAGGTCTATAACTGTGGAAGCTACATTATCGCCATAACCGCCGTCAATCACCAAATCTACTTTGTTTTGCCATTTCTCGAAAATAAGTTCTGGATCGGTGGTATATTCTATCACATCATCTTCATCATAAATAGAGGTAGATACAATAGGGTTCCCTAATTTCTCTACAATTGTACGAGCTATTAAATTATCGGGGACACGAATACCCACTGTTTTTTTCTTCTTAAAATCTTTAGGTAAATTATTATTACCTTGCATAATGAAAGTATAAGGACCAGGTAACGTACGTTTCAACAACTTAAAAGTACTTGTATCTATTTGTTTTACGTAATCTGATAGGTTCTTTAAATCAGAACACACAAAAGAGAAGTTTGCTTTTTCGAGCTTTACCCCTTTGATACGAGCAATCTTTTCAAGAGCTTTAGTGTTAGTAATATCACAGCCCAATCCGTAAACTGTGTCGGTAGGATAAATAATCAATCCTCCACGGCGAAGGACTTCTACTACCCTATTTATATCTTTTTCATTGGGATTTTCATTATATAGTTTTATAAACTCAGCCATTTTTCAATGATTAACAGTTAGTAATTAATTCGTATAGTGGTAAATTTGCAGTAAGAGATAAGCTTTTCGTCTTGATTTGTCACTTTTATTTCCCATAACTGGAGCGTTCTACCTGCATTCACACATATTGCCTTAGCATAGAGTGTATCCCCTACCCTACCTGCTCGCACGTGATTAGCACTTAGTTCTATACCTCGTATCTGCTCTCCTTCTTCTCGATAGAGCAAATAAGCTCCTAAACTCCCTGCCGTTTCTGCCAGCGCAAGTGTAGCCCCTCCGTGAAGAACCCCGTCTATCTGAGTAACGCGTTCGGTAACTGGCATACTAAGAGTAATAGTACTTTCAGTAATTTCAGCAATTTCCATTTGCCAATCACGCATTAAATTATTAGGCGGTAGTGTTTCCCACAGTTGTTGCAAGGTTTCTTTATTCATATGATTTGGTAAAAACTTTAAGAGTTTACAAAAGTATAAGCGGTGATTTCCTAAGGATTCATTTCTTTTGCTTTAATTTTATCCAATAAAGTGCGATATTCATCAGCTAAATAAAACTGAGTGCCAATAGCATCAAAAATAGCATCTTGTGTGAGTACCCATTGCGGTACTTCGTCAGGTATTTTACCATCGTTGCTATCAAAATAGTCTTGGCGCCACTGTTTACTATCGTAATAAGCTACCAACTGGTCATACTCCGGTTGAATTGCTTTCCATTCTTCCAATACTTCTTGAGCTTTGGTAAGAGTATTTTCTAATTTAGCAAGAATGTCGTTCATCTTGCTAATATTCTCATATCGTTTGTTCATAGTTAATTCAAAAAAAAGTTAGTTTATTGTTTTAATTAATGCTATCGTATTCGATGATAAACACTTCTTCGTCGTCGTGTTTGAGATAGTATATTTCACGCCCTAACTTCTCTTTACCTTCTTCGGTGTAAAGAGATTGAAGTTCTTTTTTATCTTTTTCAATCTCCCTTTTAAGGAACTGTTTTTGCTTATTGAGTTTTTCTCTTTCTTTATTGAGTTCGTGGTGAGTTAATATAGAATTAGCATCAAAGAAAGTCATCCATATTATAAAAAAGAATAATATGGCAAGATATAGTTTATAGCCCTTCAATAAAGATAGATATTCAAGTAACTTTTTCATTATTTTTGAAATATACGGTTATGCACTATTGTTTTAATGATATCAATAGCTACTTTATTGCGCTTATTATTAGGAATAATGATATCGGCGAATTCTTTAGCAGGTTCAATAAACTCTAAATGCATAGGTTTTAAGGTGGTTTGATAGCGATTGAGTACTTCATTCACATCACGACCTCTCTCGGTTGTATCGCGTTTGATACGACGTATAAGTCGTTCATCAGAATCGGCGTGTACAAATATTTTAATATCAAAAAGCTCACGGATATCGGGGTGTGCAAAGATAAGAATACCTTCTACAATTACTACTTTGGTAGGTTTAACTAAAATGGTTTCGTTAGTACGGTTGTGTTCTACGAATGAATAAGTAGGACTTTGAATATCTTTTCCTTCTCTTAATGCTAATAAATGTTCTTTAAGCAAATCAAAATCGATAGAGTTGGGATGGTCGAAATTGATTTTGGTGCGGTCAGAAAAGCTAAGATAACTCAAATCTTTATAGTAAGAATCTTGTGAAATAACGGTAACTTCCTCGCCTGAGAGTTCTTTAATAATTTGATTGACAACAGTTGTTTTACCACAACCTGTTCCTCCTGTAATTCCTATGATAAGCATCTTTGATGTATTTTGGGGCAAAAGTATAAAATACTACTCAATTGACAAAGTAAAACTTAAAAATCGTCAATGAGAAGTTCTTTTAGTGATTGGTCTTTACATACTACAGCAACAAGTGTGCATTCTTATAAAGTTTGCGCAGTTCATCTCGTACTTCCATTAGGGCAAACCCCAAGAGATTCTTACCACGCCACGAAGCGATGTTGAACGCTTTTTCGTTATCTTTACCTAAACCAATACCCCAAATGGTGTCTAACGGACTGGCTTCTACTAATATCTTATCACCCGTAGATAAAAGAAAATCCATCATTGCTTGGTTTTGGGTAAATTTATAGTAATTGCCATTAAGTACAATACTGTATTTCACCTTATCCCATACGGCAGGGTCGAAATTGCGCACCTTTCTACCTAAAGATTTTATCAGCTTAGGATCGGTAGTGTTCATTATTTCCTTTTCTACTTCTTCATCGTCAAACAAACGAGCTTTTTCAGCCATCATATACTGTTCAGTACACGAATATTCATCGGCATTTACATTAAAAGGCGAAAGTTGCCATTGTGAAAAACAGGATTCATCTATGGTATCGGCATTAGGTTTCCAAAAGAAGAGAAACTTGAGTTTTTTAGGAGAGTTAAGAAAGGTTTCTTTGGAATATTTACACATTCCCTTAGGTTGCCAAAAGGAAATACTTCCAAAGTAATAATCCTCTTCATTATCAACAATATCTTGAGATAATTTACCGTCATTATTAATCATTTTCCAATTGTTGTGATGCCAAAAAACAGGATAAGGAAAAAGCTTTTGATACTCTTGTTGCTGTTTGGATGTAAGCGTGTCGTACCAATCCCAAAAATGGTAACGGTACTCTTCGCCATAGCCCATACGCCAGCCCATCGTAAATTCAGAAAGTTCAGGATATTTAATCCACTGCGGAGTCATATAATCCATAATTGAATAATTAATCATTAACAATGGGACAAAGATAGTAAATAATTAGATAATTAGCAAATGCGCTGTTAATACCACAGTGCGAGTCGTACGGGCAGTTGTAGCACGATAGGCAATCATAGCACGATGGGCAGGTAATAAAAAGACGGTGCGAGCCACAAGAGCAGATAATGAAAAGACTAGTGAGAAGCCCCCGAACCCCCGAAGGGGGACAAGCCTTAAAAAAAATTGGTAAAGACTATCAGTCTGAAAGACAAAACTTATTTGAAGATAGAGCGAAACTGAATCAAGCCTAAGGAAAACAAAAGACGGTGCGAGCTACAAGAGTAGATAAACAATTAACGAACAAAAGACGAACAAAAGACGAACAAAAGACGAACAAAAGACGAACAAATGACGGTGCGAGCCGCACGGGCAGATGAACGAATGACGAACAAATGACGGTGCGAGCCACACGGGCAGATGAACGAATGACGAACAATGAATGAAGATAAGGAAAAAGAAACCTCTCCCTATTCACATACTGAGCTGTTGCAAACTTCCTCTCTGAGGAATGTAGCGACACAAAAAACATTGTGAGATGAGAATGATTAAAAATTTAGGATGAAGAAAAAGTAAAATTGATGCTTTTAAAATATAAGAATTAGCATAAAGTTTTGCTATATAAAAAAAATGTACTACTTTTGCAAACTGAAAAATTTGGATTAATATTTTTTAAAAAATGAATATAAACAGAGAGCAAGTAGATGCTTTGAATGCTGTCATTAAGATAGCTATTGAAAAAAACGACTACGCCGATAAAGTAGAGAAAGTACTAAACGATTACAGAAAAACTGCTTCTATTCCTGGATTTAGAAAGGGTCACGTACCTGCTGGTATGATTAAAAGACAGTATGGCAAAGCTGTGAAGTTTGACGAAATAAACCGAGTGTTACAAGACTCGTTATACAAATACATAGGCGATGAAAAACTCAATATTTTAGGTAACCCACTCCCCAAAGAGAAAAAAGACATCGACTTAGATGCCGATGACTTTACTTTTGAGTTTGAAATAGGCTTAGCTCCTGCTATCGAAGTAAACTTGCAACCTAAAAAAGGAATCGTTCGCTACGAAATTACCGTTACAGATGACCAAATCGACAAACAAATAGAACGCATTCAGAAACAATTTGGTAAACTCGTTGCCAAAGGCGAAGTTATAGATGATGACAGTCTTGAAGTGACTGGTACTTTCTTTAACGAGGAAAAAGGTATTGACTCACAAGCTACTTTCACCTTAGAAGAACTCAGCAATGCTGTTCGCAAAGAGTTTGTAGGCAAAAAGATAGGTGACCAATTTCAGTTGCAAACCAAAGGGTTGTTCAAAGATGCACACAGCTTAATGCACTACTTAAAAGTATCGCACGACGAAGCTCATCACTTAGATGTAGAAGTTACTTTTACGCTGGAAGAAGTGAATGAACGCGAAAAAGCTGCTTTAAACCAAGAATTGTTTAATAAACTCTTCCCTGATGGTTCTGTTACCACCGAAGAGCAATTACGCAACAAGATAAGAGAAGGTGCTCAACAACAATACAATGAGCAAGCCGACCAGCATTTCTTAAACACCGTTACCGATTATTTGGTAGACAATACTCAGTTTGACCTCCCTGTTGCTTTCCTTAAAAAATGGTTGCGCACCGCTGGTGAAAAAGAACTTACTGAGCAAGAAGCGGAAAAAGAATACGAGCATTCAGAAAAAGGATTGCGTTATCAGCTTATCGAAGGCAAGGTAATGGAAGATAATAACTTGCACCCTAAATTTGAAGAGTTAAAAGACTTTGCGCGCACTTATATCAAAGCACAGTTATCTCAATACGGTATGCCTACCGATGACGATAGTTATGTAGACGGCATTGTAGACCGTGTATTACAAAACCGCGAAGAAGTACAACGCATTCAGCAACAATTGGTATTTAAGAAACTCATTGAGTTTTACAAAGAAAATGTAAATACTGATGTAAAGAAAGTTACTTTCGATGAATTTGTAAAGTTAGCTTTCCCTGAATAGAACTTCACAAAAAACATAAAAAACCAGTCCAAAATTGCTAATGATAAATACCATTTCTGTATCTTACTTTGGCAATTTTGGACTACCCTTTTTAGGTAAAAGGTAAGAGATCAAAGGTAAAAACAGCTACACTTAGACAAAGTTTGATATTTTGTAGAAGTCTGTTAATCATTATCTAACCATACTTCCTAAAAAGATAACCTTTAGTTATTAACAATTAATCATTAAAAAAGTGAATTTATCAGACGAATTTAGAAAATATGCTACTAAACAGCACGGTGTAAATAGCCTTTACTACGATAAGATTATCGGCAGTATGACCCCTTACATTATGGAGGAACGCCAGCTGAATGTAGCCCAAATGGACGTATTTTCGCGCTTGATGATGGATAGAATCATCTTCTTGGGCACCGATGTAAATGACCAAGTAGCGAATATTGTTACTGCGCAATTGCTTTTCTTGGAAAGTGTAGATAGCGCTAAAGATATTCAAATCTATATCAATTCGCCAGGAGGTAGCGTGTATGCCGGCTTAGGTATTTACGATACGATGCAGTTTATAAAACCTGATGTGGCTACTATCTGCACCGGTATTGCTGCTTCGATGGCTGCCGTATTGCTATGTGCTGGAACTGAGGGCAAACGTTCAGCTTTACCACACTCTCGTGTGATGATTCACCAACCTTCGGGAGGTGCACAAGGGGTAGCCAGCGATATGGAAATAAATCTAAAAGAAATGTTGAAACTCAAAAACGAACTCTACGAAATCATTGCCAAACACTCTAAGCAACCTTTTGCTAAAGTGTATAAAGACTCAGAACGCGACTACTGGATGATAGCACGCGAAGCTAAAGAGTATGGTATGATAGACGAAGTGTTAGAAAGAAAATAATGGCTAAAAAAGAAGTAGAATATTGTTCATTCTGCGGTCGTGCAGAACCCGAAACCGAGATGCTAATTCGCGGTATGGCTGGTAATATATGCAACTATTGCGTTGAACAAGCTAATATCATTATAGAAGAGGCATTCGGTACTAAAGCTCAAAAAGGGAAGCCTGTAGTATCGGGTGATATGACCCTGAAAACCCCACAAGAGATTAAAAAATTCCTCGACCAGTATGTAATAGGTCAGGACTTTACTAAAAAAATACTCTCGGTGGCAGTATACAATCACTACAAGCGTTTGCAACAACCCGATGCCGACGATGAAGTGGAAATACAAAAGAGTAACGTGATAATGGTAGGTGAAACGGGTACAGGTAAAACCTTAGTAGCACGCACAATTGCTAAGATGCTAAATGTGCCTATTGCCATTGTAGACGCTACAGTACTGACTGAGGCTGGCTATGTAGGTGAAGATGTGGAGAGTATTCTCTCACGCCTGTTACAAGCTGCTGACTACGATGTGGAAAAAGCTGAAAGAGGCATCGTGTTCATAGACGAAATCGACAAGATTGCTCGCAAGAGCGACAATCCCTCTATCACTCGTGACGTATCGGGCGAAGGGGTACAGCAAGCACTGCTAAAACTCCTCGAAGGCTCTGTGGTGAACGTACCTCCCAAGGGCGGACGCAAGCACCCCGATCAGAAGTATATAGAAGTAAACACCGAACACATCTTGTTTATTGCCGGAGGAGCTTTCGACGGCATTGAGCGTGTTATTTCTAAACGCCTGAATATGCAAGCAGTGGGTTACAATTCGTCTAAAAATACACAAGTAGATAGGAAAAACTTGGTACAATACATCATACCCAAAGACCTAAAAGACTTCGGTTTGATACCCGAGATTATAGGTCGCTTGCCGGTGCTTACCTATATGAATCCATTAGATAAACACACTTTGCGTATGATTCTTACCGAACCTAAGAATGCTATCATCAAACAGTATAAAAAACTCTTTGAGATGGATGGCATTAAATTTGATATAACAGAAGAAGCGCTCGACTTTATCGTTGAGAAAGCCTTAGAGTATAAACTCGGCGCACGTGGTTTGCGTTCGCTATGCGAGAATATACTCACTGATGCGATGTTTGAGCTTCCTAATTCAGGCGTAAAAGAACTGACAATAACCAAAGAATACGCTGAGGAAAAACTCAACAAATCAGCTTTGCAAATAGCTTCTTAAATTACAAAAGCAGGTGCGAGCTTGTAGCTCGTGCCTTACCTTTTAATTGTTAATTAATTGAATATGGATACAACGCAAATCATTCGCAATAGCCTCCTAAAAGCTGTTTCTTACGAGACCTATCGCAACCTGATAGACAAGTATGCAACAGAAGGAAAATCGAGCGGAGAAGAACAAACCGAAGAACGCATATATTACACTGCTTTAAACCAAAAACGCTACAAACGCTTAGATAAAACCATAGAAATACCTGAAGATAAGGCTCAATTCTTTGTAAACTACCCTAAGAGTGTTTGTTTATTAGTGATTATCGAAAGTTGGTGTGCTGATGCGGCTCAAATTGTACCCGTAGTACATAAAATAGCGACCCTCAACCCTAAAATCACTATGAAACTTGTTTTTAGAGATGAGAATGAAGAGCTGATGAATCTTTTTCTTACCAATGGAGGCAAAGCCATTCCTGTAGTAGTGTTTTTAGACTTAGAAGATAAGGTGTTAGCACATTGGGGCTCTCGTCCGTCAGTAGCTACTAAAATGGTAGAAGAAGAGAAGGCTAAGAATGGTAAACTCACCCCTGAATTCAAAGAAGAACTACAAAAATGGTACAACCAGGACAAAGGAGCCACCATTGTAGACGATTTTATGAAGATAATGAAAACATTGTAACCTCAATTATTAATTTAAAATATAAGTTATATGAAAAAACTAATAATAATGATGGCACTTAGTGCCTTTTCTGCTGTATCAATTAAAGCACAAGATGCGACAACAACTTCATTTAATTCGCAGAAAACTGCTTCAACTACTGTGGAAGTACAACCTGAAGAACCAAAGCCTACCAGCCTACCCGAACAATTCCAACGTATGATAGACAGAGCAGGGTCTTGGCAAAACTACAAAATGTTTGACAAAGTTAAGCTTGCCAGCTTTCAACGCAGTATGGCAGACAGTGTGAATAATATAAAATCACGCCTCGCGGCTGAAAAGGAAACAGTAAAAACTCACGAAGAAACTATTAAGACACTAAATGATAATATTGCCTCTTTGCAAACTACCTTAGACCAGACCCGCAATGAGAAAGATAGTATGAATCTGTTTGGAGCTTTACTATCCAAAGGCTTATACAATACCATTATGTGGGGAATTATTATTGCTTTAGGAGTTCTATTAGTGCTGTATATTTACAAATACTCTAACGGAAATATTGTTACAAGAAAGTCTCTTCATCAATTATCAGAATTACAAGAGGAATACGAGAGCTATCGCAAAGCAGCTATTGAACGCGAACAGAAAGTGCGTCGCCAGTTGCAAGACGAAATAAACAAACATCGTTAGACTGATGCGTATTGATATTATATCGGTTGTTCCTGAACTAATGGAGAGTCCTTTTGGCTACTCCATTATAAAGCGTGCGATTGATAAACAATTAGTAGAAGTACATTTCCACAACTTGCACGACTATGCCAATAATACCTACCGACAAGTAGATGACTATCAGTTTGGGGGGGGGGCAGGTATGGTGCTAATGATAGAGCCTATCGATAAGTGTATTTCAGCACTCAAAGCTGAAAGAGATTATGATGAGGTGATATTCCTCACCCCTGATGGCGATACACTGCAACAAAAGATGGTTAACCAACTGTCGTTGGCTAAGAATCTTATCATCTTGTGTGGACACTTTAAAGGGGTAGACCAACGCGTACGCGACCACTTTATCACTAAAGAAATATCCATAGGTGACTATGTGCTTTCAGGTGGGGAATTAGGAGCTGCTGTACTCTGCGATGCAATTATTCGCCTTATCCCTGGTGTCCTCTCCGATGAAACCTCAGCCCTTACCGATTCGTTTCAAGACAATTTGTTGGCTCCACCAGTCTATACACGTCCTGCTAACTACAAGGGTTGGGAAGTACCCGAAATTCTTACCAGTGGCAATACCCCTAAAATAGAACAATGGCGGGAAAATATGGCTTATGAGCATACCAAAGCCAAACGACCTGACTTACTGAAATAACAAAAGAATAACTTAAAATAATCCTTATGAATAAAAACTTAGCTTACACCTACGGAGCTTCCAATATCTCTCTTATAGGGGAGACTATCGACCAAAACCTTCGTAAAACAGTGGAAAAATACCCTAATAAGGAAGCGCTTATATCTGTACACCAGGACTACCGAGTTACTTACGCCGAGTTTTATGCACAAGTAACGGCTGTAGCCAAAGGGCTTATCGCCTTAGGTGTGAAACAAGGCGATAGGGTAGGTATTTGGTCGCCTAATTGCTATGAGTGGACGCTCTTGCAGTATGCTACCGCCAAAATAGGAGCGATAATGGTGAATATCAATCCTGCTTACCGCACCAGTGAGTTGATTTATGTAATCAATCAATCAGGGATATCATACATCTTTGCTGCCCCTCAGTTTAAAAGTAGTAATTATAAAAAGATGATAGACGATGCGCGTGAGTTCACTGAAACTTTGCGTAAAGAAGTGTATTGGGGAGAGAGCTGGCAACATTTCTTAGCACACGGTGAAAAAGTCACTGACGAGAAACTACTTTCTTTTGAAGAGAGAGTGCAGTTTGATGACCCAGTAAATATACAATATACTTCAGGAACTACGGGCAACCCCAAAGGTGTTACACTTTCTCACCACAATATCCTCAATAACGGTTATTTTATAGGTATCCGAATGAATTATACTGAAAAAGATAGAGTGTGTATTCCTGTACCTTTTTACCACTGTTTCGGAATGGTAATCGGCAATATCGCCTGCACAACACACGGTGCTACTATGGTAATCCCTAATGATAGTTTCGATGCTACTAAAACACTCGAAGCTGTAGAGAAAGAAAAATGTACTTCGCTTTATGGTGTGCCTACGATGTTCATCTCAGAACTGTATGTATTAGACAAACAACCTTATGATTTATCAAGTTTGCGTACAGGAGTAATGGCAGGTGCTTTGTGTCCTCCTGAAATTATGAAACGTGTAAAAGAGCAAATGAATATGCACGAAATAACCATTTGCTACGGTATGACAGAAACTTCGCCCGTCTCTACACAAACTAAAATAGGAGCACCTTTCGAGAAACAAATCTACTCGGTAGGAACTATTCACGACCACTTAGAGATTAAGATTATCAATCCTGAGACCAAAGCCATCGTCAAACGAGGTGAGAACGGTGAGCTATGTACTCGTGGCTATTCAGTAATGTTGAAGTATTGGAACAGTCCGCAGGCTACACAGCAGGTGATAGACGAACAACGCTGGATGCACTCTGGCGATTTGGCTATGATGGACGAGGATGGCTATATTCATATCTCAGGTCGCATTAAAGATTTGATTATTCGCGGAGGTGAGAATATCTCTCCTAAAGAAATAGAAGACTTCCTCTATACCTATAAAGGAGTAATGGACGCGCAAGTAATTGGTGTCCCTAGCAAAAAATACGGCGAAGAAGTTATGGCTTGGATTAAACCTAAAGAAGGGGTTACCCTCACTGAAGAAGAACTCCACGACTTCTGCAAAGGGCGTATTGCTCATTACAAAGTGCCTCGTTATTGGAAGTTTGTAGAAGAGTTCCCGATGACTATCTCGGGTAAAATACGCAAGGTAGAAATGCGTGAAATATCAGCCAGAGAACTCGGTTTAGAGGACGAAGATTAAGGTAAGGGAACTATTTTCCCTGTCTCTTTATTCATAGGCATCTGCGCCTTTACTTCTTTGAGGTAATGGCGCAATTTTTTTGTGAGTTGCTTTGCCTTACGAGGGTACTGTTCAAATAAGTTATGAGCTTCGCTTATATCTTGTTTAATATTGAACAGCTGTTTCTCACCCGTTTTGTGCATATATACTAATTTCCAATCGCCTTGCCTTATAGCACTCGAAGCTCCATAACCATAGCCTTCCACTGTATACCAATTGTTAGGACAATGCCAATAAAAGCAACGGTGCTCCTCTCCTACTCTTTTACCTTTTAAGGTCACCAAAAAACTTTTTCCATCTACCTTTTGAGGTACTTTATAGTCTTTTATCTTTGCCACTTCCAAAAGCGTCGGAAATACATCCTCTATAATCACAGGTTGCTCCGTGCGCTTATTTGTGGGTAGTTGCCCTTGCCAAGAGGCTATCATAGGAATACGCACACCTCCTTCATAAGCCGAGCCTTTACCTGCTTGTAGCGGATAGTTATGTGTATTAGGTTTTCCACCACGACCTACGGCACTCAGCCCTCCGTTGTCCGATAGAAACAAAATAAAAGTATCATTTTCTAACTGATGTGCTTTGAGGTAATCCAACACATCGCCTAAACTTTTGTCCATAGCTTCTATCATCGAGGCATAACGGGCTTCAATAGGGTTTAAATGCTGATATTTAGCACTGAAACGCTTATCTTCCTCAATAGGAATATGCACTGCATAATGTGAGAGGTAGAGAAAAAACGGACGGTCTTTAGGTCGGTTATCTAATGTTTCAAGCGCTTCTAACGTAAGTGCTTCGGTAACCGAAATATCTTTCCCCCAATATTTTTCGAGGTCAGGAATAGCAAAAGCAGACGAAGGTTGTCCATCGGTACGATTGCCAAAATTAGTAAGCCCTGAATAGCTCGCAGGTCCTCCTCCCGCGTGTCCTGCAATATTCTTCTCAAATCCTAAATTCAACGGATTAGCCCCTAAGGTTCGAGTTGCCCCAAAGTGTGCTTTCCCTATGCAAATAGTGTAGTAACCAGCTTCTTTTAATAACTGAGGAAGCGTTTTAGCATAATAAGCGTGAGGTACATTAGGTATGGGTGAAATACCATTCACATTCCAATCGGGTGGTGTGAGCGCGGTATCTTCTACATCGGTAGGGGTATTGTAGTGCAACGTCCAGTTAGTAACACGGTGGCGCGCCGCATTGCTACCGGTAAGCAAACTCACTCTGCTGGGCGAACAAATTGACGACGCATAACCTTGCGTAAGTTGCACCCCTCGCGAAGCCAATAGCTCCATATTAGGCGTGTGATAAATATCGTTATTAGGAACACGTTCACTCCAAAAAGGCAAAGAAGTGTCTTCCCATCCCATATCATCTACTATAAAAACTACTATATTAGGGCGTTGTGCTTCAACCGTGAAAAAAAGGAGTGTTGAAGCAAGTAAAAAGAGTGTTCTCATTTCATTTAAAGTTTCAGCAAAAATACAACTTTTCAATTAAACAAAATTATGTGTAACTAAAATAATAACTAAATTTCATCTTATATAGGGTCTAAGTTGATCTTAGATATATTTTTTGTTCGTCATTTGTTCGTCTGCCCGTGCTGCTCGCACCGTCATTTGTTCGTCTTTTGTTCGTCTTTTGTTCGTCTTTTGTTCGTCTTTTGTTCGTCTTTTGTTCGTCTTTTGTTCGTCATTTGTTCGTCTTTTGTTCGTCTTTTCTTCGTCTTTTCTTCGTCTTTTCTTCGTCTTTTGTTCGTCTCACTTTTCCGTTACTACACTCCCTCTCCTTGGGAGAGGGCTGGGGAGAGGATATTTTCTTCGTTAATTGTTTATCTGCCTGTGCGGATCGCACCTGCCTATGTGGTTCGCACCGTCTATCCTATAAGCTTTGTATAAAAATCTTCCTAATTCACTACTAATCACTAACCATTAATCACTAACCATTAATCACTAACCATTAATCACTAACCATTAACCATTAACCATTAATCATTAACCATTCATTTATACTTTCGTCACACCCTTTTTGTTATCCTCTCTCTATCTCTTCTGCTATTTCTTTAAATATCTTTAACTTATTCTTCTCAGCCAAAATTCTGAACTTCTGTGCGTATTCCTTAGGAAACTGCTTCCAAAAATCTGTGTCAGAAAGGTTATACAGAAAATAATAAGCATTTCCAGCCTTCATTTTCTCTAATGAGTGATAAACAAGCTCATACTTATTGGGTAAGTTTCGTTTTAAAATAAGGTGATACAACCATATGGTGTCTTCTGAAAAAGTTTCTGAGAGTGCTTTCAAAAGCCATTCATCTAATGATTTTCCATCTTTTTCTAAGGCATCGAGTATAATAAAAGTATTTAATGCATAATTGTTATGGAGCTTTTTAAGACTACGGAGGAATGAATAAAACACAGGTATCCAACGAGGGTCTATTCTATCTACTCTCACTTCTGAACATTTACGAACTGTATAAGTATAATAGCCATTAGTTCCACTAAATGCTTCTAACATACTTCCTGTTGCAACTGATTTTCCAAGTGTAGTGCTAAATGTTTCAAATAGTTGTTCCTTACTAAAATTTTCATTATTAAAAGCTCTCCAAAAAAAGTTTATCCACAAATCATTATAACCACTGTTAAAAGTGAGATATTGCTTATGCTTATCATAGAATGCCACCACCTTATCTGCTTCAAAGCTATTGAGAATACCTACTATTTTCATTGGTATAGGGTCATAAGTGTTCTTAAATAGACTTCTGCGAAGAGTGTTGAATTTCTGAGATTGTAGTAATTCAGATAAGAACTCATATACTTCATTACAATCCTTATTCTCCAAAATATCCAAATCAATAGCAAAACGTTCAAAAGCATTAGTTACTGCTGCATTGTTATCTGTTTTTTCTATTGAAAGTAGTATGTTAAATTGCTCGTATACCTTTTTAAGAAAAGGTTGATAATGTGAAGGTATTGCTAATAAAGAAATAGCTTCAGCCAAAGCTTTTGCATTTCCTTTTGCTTTATTAGTCTCATAAAGTGCAAGTAACTTATCGATGCTACGTTGTGTGCCCAATATTGCTAATGCCTTATAGGAAGCCTCCCGTACCAACTTATTCTTGTCACCTGTAAGGCTCATAATAAAGTCTTCTGTTTGCGTATCTTTCTTCTCAGCTATTATGCTAATGGCTTCAGCTTGTAGGTTAGGTAAACTCTCACTGAATATCTTATCCGTTAGGCTATCCATCTCGGTATACTTTAGCTGGTACAATAATCGCAAACGGCGTATGTTTTCAGTCCTATCCTCTAAACGAAAATCCGATAGCAGGAAAGGGAGCATTGCTTGACCACAAGTGGGAATAATAGTTTGGAGTACATAATCGGCGAGTTCAGTATACTTATCAGCCAAGGCATAGCTCAAATAACCAAAGGTACGAGAATCTTTAAATATACCACGTTCAAAAGCGTCTTTAAGTACTTCTAAACGTCCTGAGTTACTCTGGGTAAGAGCTTGCAATACAGGTTTCAGTTGTAAATACGAATAGGTTGTATTTACATCGGCTATAGATACATTGGGTTCTTGTAGGGCTTTGGTAGCTTCTGCTTGTATAGTAACGCCTTGTGTATAGAGCACCGAATAGAGCAAAGTGGAAACATTTAATAGCTTTTCGGCAGATTGCTGGCTTTCAACTTGTAGCAATGCTTCTACTTCTTGGGCTAATTTATTAAATACCGGAGCCTTTTCTCCCAATTTCTTCAGTATAGGAATGTACTTCTGCAAGCGAGGGTCATTTTTAGCAAACTTACTCCCTGCTATAAACAGGCGGTTAAGTTCTTGTTGTAAATCGTATAAAGGTTTCATTTCTAATATGCTAATATAATAAACGGATAATTTTATCAGGGGTAATAAGCGACATTGGCTGAGCAGACAAAAGTCCACTAGCTACATCATTATGCATCATTGCTGTGAGGGTGAGTCCTTCGGCGTTGGAGGGCAAAAAAGCTTTCAGATTGCCCGTTGGCGATACAGCCCCTTCTCCTATATCTTTTAAGGTGATAGCAAAACCATTGGCATCTTCTACAACCAAATCCTCCCCTACTCTATAAGCTTTATGCAGTGCCAAAAGTACTACCGGATGCTTGTCCATCAGTGGATTTTTTATAGTGTTCTTTACACTCTTGATAGTATCAGCAAACTGAGTCGATGCCCATTGCTTAATGGTAGTAAGGTCTGCTTTTTGTAGAGGGCGTTCCGTTATACTGTCAGCTTCCCAACGAATACGAGGATTGGTATCACCAGGGTAAATATATAAGTCTTTCAGTTGTAAAACACCAAACATAGTGTTCTCTTCCTTGATGTACTTTGCTGCCTTGTAAGGACGATAATTCATCGTTTTGAATATCTTGCCTGTGGTTAGGTTAAGCCATAATCCTTCATCTACATATTCTTTGCGCGCTTCATTGTCATAACTATTAAACGAAAGCTGTACAAGGCTTGCATTTTCCTCATAAAGTCCATATTGCATTAGCTCTACTAACTTCCATACATAGCCTATTTGCTCTTCAATAGCTGAGGATAGTTCAGGCAATCCTTCTGGATCTTCTTTGCGGGCTTTTAGATATTCAGAGGCCTTTTTTAGTAAAGCTGAAAGATAATTTAAGTTATTTACTACCTCTGTATATTCTTCCTCTTCTACTTCTTCAAGTGACAAAAGTAGGTTATTGAAAGCCGTTTGTATACCGCCTATATAGTAGTTGCCCAATTCTTTTATTTGAGTTCTAAGGGTGGCGCGTAATTTTGCATCTATTGAAGAAAGTCCTGTACTGACTATATCGCGCAAAAGTTTCTGAGCTGTATCAATACCTATAAGCTGAGTGTCTACTTTCTTAACAAAAGCCGTTTTATTTACCTTCTTAGGTTTATCAGCTTTCTCTTTGATAGACTCTTTTTCTTGAGTTTTCTTTTCCTGTCTTTTCTCTATCTTTTCACGCTTAGCAGTAATATCTTCTGGCACCTCACCTTCACTAAATTGACTCTTATCTGCCTCAAAGCAATACAATAAACCAATAGCGTGTTTGCAAGGAAACTGACGGCTAGGGCAATTGCAGCGAAACACTGGGGTATGGCTATCTATATAGTCAGCTGAGCAATAATAAGGATTTTTACCACTTCCTGCACATTCACCCCATATAAGGTTCTTTTCAGCATTGATTTTTAGATTAGTAAATTTTCCTTTCTTTTGTAAATCTCGCCCTTTTTTAGCTGCTTCGGCATTAGGAGCGAGTTCTTCAATCTTTTGTTGTGTTACTTCTATCATATTGTATTGTGAATTATATGGTTTTATCGGAACATAAACAACTTATTATCCTTTTATAAAAGTGAAAGCTACAAAACGGAACGCAGTCGATGGCAATGTTTAAGTTCAAGACCTCTATACCCACAAAGGCAAAGACTATAGCAAAGTTTTAATTATGATGTGATAAACATCAGCGGGGGTAACACACATTCCCCTTATTAAAAACTGTTTGGGTATAGAGCGAAATATCAATGAGTGTGTTTGCTATCTTATGAAAAATCCGTTTTGTAGCTTTCTAAATTGGTATGATGTAAATCTGTTATAGGTCAACTATTTTACACCGCACCAAACCCTATTTCTTTAAAAGGTACTCAATAGTACTTTTATAACTGTTAGGCACTACGATTCTAAAACCTGCAACCGTTTCCTTTATTTTCATCAAATTGGCTGTTCTTTCTACTACCAGAGCAGTTACTTTTTCCTGACGTTCTTGTTGCAACCTTTGAAGTTCTTGTTCATATTGTAATTGAGCGTTATTCTGGAACGTACGGAACTGAGTTTTATAAAAATTCACTTCACTTTCAACCTCACGATGCTGAGCTAATAGCTGTTCTTGCAGTTCTTGTAGCTCAGCAAGGTCGTACAGAGGTACATTCTTTATTTTAAATACCTGCTCACCTACTTGCTTTAGGGTAATAAGTTCTTTCTTAGTGAGATTTGTGCGCACCTCATCAAAATTATGAATATACTTCCCGATGTGAGCAGCTTTAGCCTCAGCTTCCTTATATCGTACTACATCTTCAAGTGATAAAGTTTTGAGGTAATCCTCTATGGTAACCTCTCTAAGCCGATTGAGGTGTTCATAGTCAATTGGTTTTACTTCAGCTTCTGCTTCAAGTTGTATATTGGTTAGCTTTTTTGCTAGCACATCTAATCGGGCTTCCTTCTCCTTAATTGCCGTACGCAAATAAGCTGAGATTGCATATAGCGACCCTATTTCAGTGAGCTTACCTCCGATATCTTCTACCTTCTCAAAGTTATCCAAAGGTTCCCCATCAATACTTGAAGTATGAGTTTCAATAGTATTAACAAGGTCTTGAATGGGTTTGAGTCGTTCTTTAATACGCTCACATACGTAGTTAGCCTCTGATGAGGTAAGTCCAGAGGTATTAAAATAAGGATTCTTGGTTTGTAAATAATCTATCATAAACAATTTGCTTTTATTTATTTTACCAAATAAATTAGTAGTTTTTTATCTTCCCTTAATGGGTAGTTTTTCTTTTGAGTACCTTCTCAACAGCTTTCAAGATACCTTCTTTGTCTAAACCGTACTTTTGCATTAGCTGAGCGGGAGTTCCACTTTCACCAAAGGTGTCGTTTACAGCCACAAATTCCTGTGGAGCAGGATAACGCTGTGTAAGCACACGGGCTATGCTCTCACCTAATCCACCATAGTAATTATGCTCTTCACAAGTTACTACTGCTTTAGTTTTCTTTACTGAAGTAAGAATAAGCTCTTCGTCTAACGGTTTAATAGTATGAATATCGATAACTTCTGCTGAAATACCTTTTTGCTCCAATTCCTCACAAGCCAAAAGAGCTTCCCATACCAAATGCCCTGTAGCGATAATAGTAACGTCCTTTCCTTCGTTTAGCAAAATACCTTTTCCTATTTCAAAGGTTTGGTCTTCAGGAGTAAAGTTTGCTACCGTAGGACGACCGAAACGCAGGTAAACAGGACCTACATAATCAGCAATGGCAAGAGTAGCAGCTTTTGTTTGATTGTAATCACAGGGATTGATAACTACCATATTAGGAAGCATTTTCATCAAACCAATATCTTCTAATATTTGATGGGTAGCTCCATCTTCTCCGAGAGTAAGCCCAGCGTGAGAGGCACAAATTTTTACGTTTTTATTTGAATAAGCTATCGACTGGCGTATTTGGTCATACACACGCCCTGTAGAGAAAGCTGCAAAGGTGCCTGTAAAAGGTATTTTACCTCCAATAGCAAGACCAGCAGCAATACCCATCATATTTGCCTCAGCAATACCTATTTGAAAGAAGCGCGTAGGGTTCTCCTCGATAAATTTTTCCATCTTCAATGAGCCAATCAAATCGGCACAAAGAGCAACTACATTAGGGTTCTTACTTCCTAACTCAGCAAGTCCTGCCCCGAAACCACTTCGGGTGTCTTTTTTTCCTGTATCAATATATTTTTTCATCGGTAAATGAGTGTTATTCTTTTTGAGCGACAAAAGTAATACTTTTTATCTTTTCTTCCTAACAAAACTTTCTATTTCTGCATAAACAAAATAAATGAAAAGCAGAAACGCCTCTATAAGCATAAGAAGAAAACTAATTAGTTCTATCACAAGCTATCGTTTTAAATTAAGAGTAAAGATAGTAAACATTCATTACTTACAGTTTTTTTTGTTTATTTATTTCTTCAGTAAAATAATCTTTTGTACTTTTAGCCCCTCATTAAATCTATATCTCGCTTATTATGGATATGAAAACCATTATCATCGACCCTTATTACACCCTGATTGTCGCTACAATAGTGTTGCTCGTAGGGCGACTATTAGTGCATAAAATCAAATTTTTAAGAAACTTCAATATACCCGAACCTGTAGCGGGCGGATTGTTAGCAGCAGTATTTATCTATCTGCTGTATACTGCCACAGGCATTTCCTTAGAGTTCAATACCAGCTTGCAAGATGCTTTTATGCTATTTTTCTTTTCGTCCATAGGTTTGAGTGCCGATTTCTCTCGACTAAAAGCTGGTGGTAGAGGGCTGATTATTTTCCTGGGGGTGGTCGCCCTCTTTATTGTAGTACAGAACTCTGTGGGGGTAGGCTTAGCAAGTGCCTTGGGGCAAAACCCTGTTATGGGACTCATCACGGGCTCTATAACACTTACTGGCGGACACGGAACGGCAGGTGCTTGGGGTAAAATATTAGAAACCGACTACGGTATAAAGGGAGCTACTGACCTGGGAATGGCTTCGGCTACCTTCGGATTGGTACTCGGCGGACTTATTGGTGGTCCTATAGCACGCAAGTTAGTGAACAATATAGGAAAAAAGCCTATTACTGAAAAACAAAGTACTGACACCGTAGCCGATAACGTAGTAGAAGTTTTTGAAAATGCAATTAAACAACGCCTCATCACTTCTAAATCAGCGATAGAAACTATGGCACTATTTGCCGCTTGCCTATCGTTTTCAGCTATAATGGTATCACCCACAGTAACTGCCTTTTTCCCAGAAAGATTCACTATTCCTCAGTTTGTATGGGCATTGTTCTTTGGGGTACTCTTGCGCAATGTGCTTACCAGAGGCTTTAGTGTAAATATGTTCGACCGCGCTATCGATGTGTTTGGCAACGCTTCTCTGAGTTTGTTTTTAGGCATTGCCCTCTTAAACCTCAAACTGTGGCAATTGCTTGATTTAGCCCTCCCGATGCTCATTATTTTGGCAGTGCAAACCTTTGTGATGTGCTCTTATGCCTATTTTGTTACCTTTCGCCTGATGGGTAGCAACTACGATGCTGCTGTACTCTCAGCAGGACACTGTGGTTTTGGTATGGGTGCCACCCCTACGGCAGTCGCCAATATGCAGTCGGTAACCGAGCGTTTTGGACCTTCACACAAAGCCTTCTTGATAGTGCCAATGGTAGGGGCTTTCTTTATCGACTTCATCAATGCTTTTATTTTAACTACATTTATTAGTTTGTTGCAATGATAATAGTCGGATAATTAATGGTAAAAATAGGGTTAGCTTATAGAAAGTTTATAGGGTAAACGAACAAAGACAAAAAAAGTATTAGATTCTGAAAAACCAAAAGGTTTATTCTATCAAAACATAATGGACAATATTCGTGGTAAAACACTAAATAAAATGAGGCTATCTAATAATAGATAACCTCATTATTTTTTAGATTGATAAACAATCTTTTAAAACTTTATAGAAAAGTTACTTCTATAATAAAAACCTATCAAATTCTTAGAAGAAGTAACGTTTGAAAGCTTCGATAGCGGCATAGTCGGCGAAGCCTAAATTGCGGTAACGACGAGCGGTTTCGCTGTTACGAGCTTCGGCGCGTTGCCAGAATTCACGCAAGTCGTCTCCTTGGAACATAGCACCATCTTTTTGAGATTGGTGGAAGAAGATAGCTTGACGTTTTTTGAGTACTTGTGCTGGGCTCATAGGTACTGCCATTTCGATTTCGTGGATATCCCATTCGTGCCAAGCACCGCGGTACAACCATACCCAGCAGTCTTTCATATAATCTTTGTGTTTCAAATTCTTCAAAGCAGCAAAGATAGCATCAAGACATACTTTGTGAGTACCGTGAGGGTCGGCGAGGTCACCAGCAGCATAGATTTGGTGAGGTTTTACTTCTTCAATCAAATCCATAATGATTTTGATATCGGCTTCACCTATAGGGTTCTTTTTCACACCTCCTGTTTCGTAGAAAGGCAAGTTGAGGAAGTGTACTTGGTTATCGGGTACACCTTCGTAGCGTGTAGCAGCCAATGATTCGTGGCGACGGATGTTACCTTTGAGTTGGCGTACAAGCAAGCTATCAATTTCGTTAGATTTTTTGTTGGTGATGTTGCTAATAATCTCGTTGATTACGGCTACTTCGGTTTTGTTTTCTTTGGCTATATCTTTGAATACTTCGGCGAATTTAAGCGCTTCGTGGTCGGATACGGCAAAGTTACCGGAAGTTTGGTAAGCGATATGTACTTCGTGACCTTGAGAAACTAAGCGGTCGAAAGTACCTCCCATAGAAATTACATCGTCATCGGGGTGAGGGCTGAAAATGATCACGCGTTTTTTGTGAGGATGTTCGCGTTCAGGGCGGTTGGTATCATCGGCATTAGGTTTACCTCCTGGCCAGCCAGTAATGGTGTGTTGCAAGCGGTTGAACATAGCGATGTTCAAATCGTAAGCAGGACCTGATTCAGCCAAGAGTTTGGACATACCATACTCGTTGTAATCGGAATCTGTAAGTTTGAGGATTGTTTTACCCAAGTGTTCGCAAAGCCAAACGATAGCTTTAGCTTTGAGGTCTTCATTCCATTGAACATCGGTAACGAGCCAAGGAGTTTTAATACGAGTAAGATCAGCAGAAGCTTCTTCGTCTAATACAAAAGTGGTGTTTTCGTGAAGTTGGAGGTAGCTTGAAGGTACTTCGGCAGTGATATCGCCTTCTACAGCTTTGGCTACGATAGAGGCTTTGCTGCTACCCCAAGCGAGCAATACGATGCGGTGAGCTTTTAACACGGTGCGGATACCCATTGTAATGGCTTGACGAGGCACATTGTCGATACCGTGGAAGGTTTCGGCAGCATCGGAACGGGTGATGTGGTCGAGAGTGATGATGCGGGTACCAGAATTGCGGTTAGAACCAGGTTCGTTGAAGCCGATGTGACCGGTACGACCAATACCGAGGAGTTGGAAATCGAGTCCGCCACATTCTTCGATTTTTTTGTCGTAATTAGCGCAGTAGGCTTCTAATTCGTCGTGAGATACGGTTCCATCAGGGATATTGATATTTTCCTTAGGAATATCAATATGGTTGAAGAGGTGCTCGTGCATAAAGTACCAATAACTTTGAATATCCTGTTTTTCCATTGGATAATACTCGTCTAAGTTGAAGGTAATTACGTTTTTGAAGCTAAGACCTTCTTCTTTGTGCATACGCACGAGTTCGTCGTAAACTTTTACTGGAGAGGAGCCAGTGGCTAAGCCTAATATGCATTTTTTGCCTTCGGCTTGTTTCTTTTTGATAAGGTCGGCGATTTCGTGTGCGACACTAATTGAAGCGGTTACTGAGTTCGAGAAAACAACGTTGTAGATTTTCTCGAAACGAGTTTCCTCAACGGAGCCAGCAGGCTGATGAGCAATTGATGAAACTTCTTTTCTGATATGTGTTCTCATTTTTGTTAATGAATAATTATTATAATTTCAGTTTTGACCCTGCAAAAGTATTTCTTTTTTACAAATTACACAAATAAATTTAACATTTCTTTATAGTATCTTTTTATAGAGCATTCTAAGAACTTAAAGCATAGATAATTTGGTTCATAAATCAAATTATTAAACACCTAATAATCACCATAAAGACGAATTTCTACATTCTCTGAATTAAGTACTACTGAGCTCTTTGTTTCAACCGCAACAGTTGTTTTTAATTTATACTATAACTCGTTCCCTCCTTACCGTCTTTGAGCTGAATACCCAATGCAAGGAGTTCATCACGAATTTTATCAGAAAGCACCCAGTCTTTATTGGCACGAGCTTCCATTCGCATATTAATAAGCAACTGGAGCACGCCGTCGAGTTTGTCATTGTTATTAACCGTTTGTTGCTCACTTTGTAACCCCAATACATCAAAAACAAAAGCATTCATCAGTTCTTTCAACTCCTTGAGCTCTGTTACCGAAATTCTCTCTTCATCGTTTTTTACTTGAAATATCCACTTTACAGCTTCAAAGAGATGGGCTATGAGTATAGGTGAATTGAAATCGTCTAACAGTGCATCATAGCATTTTTGTTTCCATTCGGCTATAGGGAGCGAAGTTGGGAGCTCTGTATCAGTAGTAAGTTCATTCAATATCTTTATCGCTTCCATAAGTCTATTAAAGCCTTTTTCAGCAGCGAGCATTGCTTCGTTAGAAATGTCAAGTACACTACGGTAGTGTGCTTGCATAAAGCAAAAGCGAATAACAGCAGGAGCAAAAGGTTTCTCAAAAAAAGTATTCTCTCCGCTGATGAGTTCCATAGGTAATATATAGTTACCAGTAGATTTACTCATACGTTGCCCATTCATTGTGAGCATATTGGCGTGCATCCAGTAGCGTACGGGACTTTCGCCGTGACCTGCTTTACCTTGTGCAATTTCGCATTCGTGGTGCGGGAACTTTAAGTCCATACCGCCTCCGTGAATATCAAATTGGTTACCGAGGTATTTGGTACTCATCACCGTACATTCTAAGTGCCAACCTGGGAAGCCGTCGCCCCAAGGTGATGCCCAACGCATAATGTGGGCAGGAGAGGCTTTCTTCCAGAGCGCAAAGTCCTGAGGATTGCGTTTTTCGCCTTGCCCATCTAAATCACGAGTATTGGCAAAGAGCTCTTCTATATTGCGTCGAGAGAGCTCCCCATAATTGAGTCCGCGTTTGTTGTATTCAAGTACATCGAAGTACACAGAACCATTGCTTTCATAAGCAAATCCGTCTTTTAAGAGTTTTTCGGTAAGCTGTATTTGCTCCAATATATGCCCTGTAGCGGTAGGCTCAATAGTAGGAGGTAGTAAATTAAATATCTCTAATACTTTGTGGAAATCTACAGTGTATTTCTGTACAATTTCCATAGGTTCGAGTTTTTCGAGACGTGATTGTTTTACAAAGCGGTCGTTGTTCACATCACCATCATCTGTAAGGTGACCTGCATCGGTGATATTGCGTACATAGCGCACTTTGTAACCTAAGAATTTAAGCGTACGATACACAAAATCAAACGACATAAAGGTGCGCACATTGCCTAAATGCACATTGCTGTATACAGTAGGGCCACATACGTACATTCCTACATTGTTTTCGTGTAAGGGTACAAACACTTCTTTTTCTCCTGTTAAGGAATTAAATATTTTTAATTGATGTTCCATTACTGTTATATTATCTACTAATTTGCTAATTTACTAATTTGTTAATTCCCTAATTTTGTATCTCTCTTCGTTACTTTTAGTCTTTAAAATGATTTCTCCCAAAAAACCTGCAATAAATAGTTGTGTACCAATGATCATAGTGGTAAGGGCAAGATAAAACTGAGGTCTATCAGCAATAAGGCGACCGTGTGGATTGATAAATAATTTATCAATACCAAGGTAAGCCGAAAACAAAAAACCTATAAAGAACATCAGTACTCCCAATGCTCCAAAGAAGTGCATCGGGCGTTTACCGAAATGGGATAGAAAACTAATGGTGATAAGGTCTAAAAAACCATTGATAAACCTATTCATACCAAATTTGGTCACACCGTATTTGCGGGCTTGATGTTGTACAACTTTCTCGGTAATGCGGTTGAAACCAGCGTTCTTTGCCAATACAGGAATATAGCGATGCATCTCACCTGATACTTCAACATTCTTTACAACCTCTTGTTTGTAAGCTTTGAGTCCGCAGTTGAAATCGTGAAGAGTAAGACCTGAGGTTTTGCGCGCTGCCCAGTTGAAGAGTTTAGAAGGCAGATTTTTTGCCAATACCGAATCATAACGTTTTTTCTTCCAACCCGATACAAGGTCATACCCCTCTTGGGTAATCATATTATAAAGAGCAGGAATCTCATCCGGACTGTCTTGCAGGTCGGCGTCCATAGTAATCACCACTTCACCTTGTGCTTGTTTGAATCCTGCGTGCAGTGCTTGTGATTTGCCGTAATTGCGCAAAAAACGAATACCCTGTACATTAGTATCTTTACCCGATAAATCTTTGATTACCTGCCAAGAATTATCAGTACTACCATCGTCTACAAAGATAATTTCATAAGAATAACGGTGTTCAGTGAGTACTTTGTGTAGCCACTGATAAAGTTCAGGTAGCGATTCTTGTTCGTTGAGAAGCGGTATGACGATTGATATTTGCATCTTATAACAATTTGAAGTGCAAAAGTAATAAATTAATAATGAATACCAATAAATGTAGCAAATAAATTCATTTTTATCATCATATAACTTATTTATATGAATGATATAAGGTTAATCACTTTAAAATACAATTTTATAGATAATAACACCGCATTTTCACCTATCAGAGGCTCTTTTACTTAATCTATAGCACTATTTTTCTTCTTTTCTATTAATTTTTTATAAGTTATTTTTACACTTACTATCAAACACTTACAGTTTAATGATGAAAAAACAAACATTTTTTTATTGCCAATATAAAAAAAGGTTGTATCTTAGCACGCTAATTTATATAACAGATACCTATTAATATATTATGACAGAAGGAGAAAAACTGATTCCTGTAGACATCAGCGATGAAATGAAATCTGCCTATATCGATTATTCGATGTCGGTAATCGTTTCACGTGCATTGCCCGATGTTCGTGATGGTTTAAAACCTGTACACCGCCGTGTACTTTACGGTATGTACGATATGGGAGTGCTCAGCAATCGCCCTTATAAAAAGTCAGCTGCCATTGTGGGTGAGGTTCTTGGTAAATACCACCCTCACGGCGATACAGCTGTTTACGATACTATGGTGCGTATGGCACAATATTGGAGTTTACGCTATATGCTTGTAGACGGACAAGGTAACTTCGGTTCAATGGGTGGTGACCCCCCTGCCGCAATGCGTTATACCGAAGCCCGTATGCGTAAATTCTCCGAAGAAATGCTCTCAGATATCGACAAGGAGACAGTTGACCACCAACTTACTTATGACGACTCTCGCGAAGAGCCTATCGTACTCCCTACACGCATCCCTAACCTATTGGTGAACGGTTCAGCAGGTATCGCAGTAGGTATGGCTACTAATATGGCTCCTCATAACCTTAATGAAGTTATCGATGGAACTATTGCTTATATCGACAATAACGATATTGAAATCGATGAACTCATTAAATATATTAAAGCTCCTGATTTTCCTACGGGAGGTATTATCTATGGCTATGAAGGCGTAAAAGAAGCCTTCAAAACAGGACGCGGACGAGTAATCATTCGTGCCAAAGCTGAGTTTCAAGAAATAAAAGGCAAAGATTGTATTGTAGTAACCGAAGTCCCTTATCAAGTCGATACATCTGTGCTTTTGAAAAAAACATCTGACCTCGTAAAAGAAGGTAGGTTAGAGGGTATCACCGATGTACGCGATGAATCAGCTCGTGGTAAAATACGTATCGTTTATATTCTCAAACGCGACGCCGTGCCTAATGTAGTGCTCAACAATCTCTTTAAGCATACCGAGCTACAAACCTCATTTAGTGTTAATAACATCGCCTTAGTAAAAGGGCGCCCTCAGTTGTTAAACCTTAAAGACCTTATCTTTCACTTCGTAGAACACCGTTATGACGTAGTGTATAGGCGTACCGACTATGAACTTCGCAAAGCCAAAGAGCGTATTCATATTTTAGAAGGGTATATGAAGGTGATGGCAACCGAGGATACTATGGGTAAAGCTATTGAGATTATCCGTTTCCACGATAAACCTAAAGAAGATTTAATTGCCGAATTCGACCTTACCGATGTACAAGCCGAAGCTATCTTGGCGTTAGCACTACGTCGTATCAATAAGGTTCTTATCCAACAAACAAAAGAAGAATACGAAGAAAAGCTGGCTGAAATACGCGATTTAGAAGATATCTTAGCTCGCAAAGAACGTCGTACCGAAATTATTAAGGAAGAACTACTAGAAATAAAAGAGAAGTATGGCGATGAGCGTCGTTCTACCATTGAATACGCAGGGGGCGAATTCAGTGTAGAAGATATGATTCCTGATGATAAAATGGTAATTACCATTTCACACGCAGGCTATATCAAACGCACTCAGCTTAGTGAATATAAGACCCAAAGCCGTGGCGGTGTAGGACAAAAAGCCTCTACCACACGCGACCAAGATTTCTTAGAACACCTCTTTGTAAGTTCTAATCACCAATATTTATTATTCTTTACTCAAAAAGGTAAGTGTTTCTGGATGCGTGTATACGAAATACCAGAAGGTAGCAAAACTGCCAAAGGTCGTGCTATACAAAACCTTATCAATATCGAATCCGATGATAAGATTAAGGCTTTCGTGAGTGTACAAAACCTCAAAGATGAAGACTACATCAGCAACAATTACCTCATTATGGCTACTAAAAAGGGTATTGTTAAGAAAACGCTTCTCAAAGAATACTCTCGTCCACGCCAGAATGGCATCAATGCCATCACTATTAAAGAAGGTGACGAACTTATCGAAGCAAAACTTACCTCAGGCAGTAGCCAGTTGATGTTAGCCGTGAAATCAGGTCGTGCGATTCGTTTTGCCGAAGACAAAGTGCGTGCCGTAGGGCGTAATTCGCAAGGGGTTCGTGGTATCGACTTAGATACTGAAAATGATGAGGTAGTAGGTATGATTGCTATTGAAAACCCACGCGAAGAGACTGTATTGGTAGTATCAGAAAACGGCTATGGTAAACGTTCCTATATTGATGACCCCGAAACACACGAAGCCGTATATCGTATTACTAACCGTGGTGGTAAAGGGGTAAAAACCATTTCTATTACCGAGAAAACAGGTCAGTTAGTAGCCATTAAAAGCGTATTAGAAGGTGAAGATTTGATGATTATCAATAAATCAGGTATTGCTATTCGTTTATCAATCGATACCCTTCGTATTTTAGGACGTGCTACTCAAGGCGTAAAACTCATCAATATCAAAGGTAAAGACTCTATTGCCGCCGTTACTAAGGTAATGAAAGAAGATGACGATGAGAGCACTGAAGAAGCTCCTACTAATGATAATGAACCTTTAGATACTCAGGAATAAAATTTGTGTTCATAATTAATTAAATAAAAAAAGCCCGTAATACTGCGTATTACGGGCTTTTTTCTACCCTAATCTATCCACCTTACCTTCGCTATTCCTTTAACCACCGTTCGTCTTTTCTTTATCTGCCCGTGTGGCTCGCACCGTCTTTTGTTCGTTCTTTGTTCGTTCTTTGTTCGTTCTTTGTTCGTTCTTTGTTCGTTCTTTGTTCGTTCTTTGTTCGTTCTTTGTTTATCTGCCTGTCGTGCTACGACTTCGTACTGTTTTACCTTTTACTTTTTATCTTTTACCTTTTACCTTTTTACCTATAATTAGTATTGTGATATCAAATAGCTTAGTCCCTCTCAACTTATAGAAATGAAAAAAAACTAATATTTTTTTGTTACATATATTAAATTTTGTACTTTTGGCGTTAAATTATAAAACCAACGCTTATTATGGCAATGCACAACGATTTAGGAAATGAAGGAGAACAAGATGCCGTAAACTTCCTAATTGAAAAAGGTCATACTATTTTAGAACGCAATTTTAGGTTTGGGCACGCCGAGATTGATATCATTTCGCAAAAAGGTAATATTTTGCATATCACAGAAGTAAAAACACGTAGCTCAAGTGCTTATGGTGAACCCGAGAGCTTTGTAAATCAGCAAAAGATAGAACTATTAGTGAAAGCTACCGATTTTTATATAAAGAAAAAAGACTTAGATGTAGAAATACAATTCGATATTATATCCATCGTAAAAAACAATGCAGAATTTAGCTTAAACTACATAGAAGACGCTTTTTATCCTTTTTAATGATTTATGCCCCCAATTACTTTTAATAAATTTATAATATCCAATACAAATGAAAACAATAGCATCAGCCGTCGAGCACTATATCAAATCAAAACCTTTCTTACAAACCGCTCTTTCAGAAGGGATTATTAACCTTACTTCTTTGGCTCGTATCATACGTAAGGATATACAAGCTGAAACTACTCAGCGTGAAGTGCGCAATGGGGCTATTGTTATGGCTCTCAAACGCCTTTCAGTAGATATGGAGTTTCGCTCTACTCATCGTATTGTAAAAGTATTGAAGAATATAGGCGATATTATTGTTCGTTCAAATTTAACCGACTATACTTTCTTAACCTCTGAAACCTTTATGAATGCTCAGGCTCAGCTACTCAATAAAATCAAAAATAATAGAGATATCTTCTACGCTACTACTCGTGGGGTAAATGAAGCAAATATTATTGTCAGTAACTCAATGGAGTCTATTGTTGAGAATATCTTTAAGAAGGAACGCATTTTGCACAAATTCACCGATTTAGGAGCTATCAGTGTAAAACTTCCCGAAGAAAACGTCTCAGTATCGGGCATTTATTATTTTATATTCCAACGTTTGGCTTGGGAGGGAGTGAATATGAACGAGGTGATTTCTACCGCCAACGAATTTACTATCGTAATCCCCGAAAACCAAATCGATATCGCTTTCAAAGTAATTAAAGATTTAAAATTATTATAAAAATAAATGGTTAGAGTTAGATTTGCTCCCAGTCCTACGGGAGCATTGCATATCGGAGGCGTACGTACCGCCCTATTTAATTATTTGTTCGCCAAAAAGCACGGCGGTGATTTTTTACTTCGCATAGAAGATACCGACCAAAATCGCTATGTTGAAGGCGCAGAACAGTACATCATAAATTCTCTCAATTGGTTAGGTCTTACTTACGACGAGGGAGTAGGCAAAGAAGGCAAACACGCCCCTTATCGCCAAAGTGAGCGCAAACCGTTATACAAACAATATGCCGATACCCTTATCAATAACGGTTGGGCATACTACGCTTTTGATACTGCTGAGGCATTAGATACAGCTCGCAAGGAAGCAGAAGCCAAAGGAGAGACCTTTATATACAATTGGGCTACACGTGATGCATTGCAAAACTCACTTTCACTTAGCAAAGAAGAAGTACAACAACGCTTAGAGCGTGGTGATGAGTATGTGATTCGCTTTAAAATGCCACATAACGAACAGCTAAAAATGAACGATATGATTCGTGGTGAAGTAACTATTGATACGAGTACCTTAGACGATAAAGTGCTCTTCAAAAGCGACGGAATGCCTACTTACCACTTGGCAAATATCGTAGACGATCACTTAATGGAAATCACTCACGTGATACGCGGTGAAGAGTGGTTGCCTTCTATGGCATTGCACCTATTGCTCTATCGCGCTTTTGGTTGGCAAGCTCCTGCTTTTGCACACTTACCTCTTATCCTCAAACCGGTGGGTAATGGTAAGCTCAGCAAGCGTGACGGTATCAAATTAGGCTTCCCTGTCTTCCCAATGGATTGGACAGAGAATGGCGAAACCCTCAAAGGTTTTAGTGGAGAAGGGTATTTCCCCGAAGCACTTATCAACTTTTTAGCACTCTTGGGTTGGAATCCTGGTACCGATGAAGAAATCTTCACTATCGAGCAACTCGTGCGACTCTTCGATTTGGAAAAAGTACATAAGGCAGGGGCTCGCTTTGACCCTGAAAAGATAAAGTGGTTCAACCACCAATACCTACAAATGAAGCCTAATGCAGAATTAGCTACCCTTTTCCAAAAAGACCTTACCCAAAGAGGCGTTACAGTTCCGATGGCTACGATAGAGAAAGTAGTTGGTCTCATCAAAGAGCGTGCTACCTTTGTGAGTGATTTTTGGGAACTTAGCAAATTCTTTTTTGAAGCTCCTGCTCAGTACGACGAAAAGGCACTCAAAAAACAATGGAAAGAGCAAACTCCTGAAATCGTAAAAGAAGTAAGTGAGGTACTTAAAAACACATCTAATTTTACCTCAGTAGTTTTAGAAGAAGCAGTAAAACAATATATGGAAACTAAAAGCTTAGGCTTTGGACAAGTGATGCCTCCGTTGCGTTTAGCCTTAGTAGGTGAACTCAAAGGACCTCACGTATTCGATATTATAGAAGTGATTGGCAAAGAGGAAACACTACGCCGTTTAGACGCACTTCTTTCAGCAGAAAAGTAACATATATAGAGCAGAATAGCAACTCTCACTAAATATAAAATAAGCCTGTATGAAAAGTTTTCATACAGGCTTATTTTATTCTGATAATACGAACCGTGTTTGATGAGGTACTTTATAGCGTTTGTATCTACTGCAAATTGTAAGTGTTTCCATCGTTAATCATTACCACACCATACTTAGTGAAATGCGTTTACGCACTTCGTCTTTCTCTATAACTTTTACTTGCACTTGTTGGTGGAGTTTAACTACTTCATTTACATCAGAGACATAACCTTCTTTCAGTTGAGAGATGTGTACCAATCCACTTTCTTTAACACCTATATCCACAAAGCAACCAAAGGCAGTAATATTGTTTACTATACCAGGTAATATCATTCCTACACGCACATCATCGAAGGTTTTTACATTAGGGTCGAAGGCAAAGGCTTTAGCAGTAGTACGAGGGTCGAGCCCTGGTTTTTCTAATTCCTTTAATACGTCCTTCAAATAAAGTTCACCCACCTTATCTGTTTTGTACTTTTGAATATCAATAGTGGCAATAGCTTGCTTATTACCTATAAGTTGTGCAACTGAGATACCCGTGTGCTTTGCCATTTGTTTGATGATAGGATAGGCTTCGGGGTGTACTGCTGAATTGTCGAGCGGGTTCTCACTATTATGTACACGCAAGAAAGCTACTGCCTGCTGGTATACTTTATCCCCCAAACGAGGTACCTTTTTTAAGTCTTCTCGCTTACTAAAAGCACCATTAGCCGAGCGGTAAGCTACTATGTTTTCAGCCATCTTCTCTCCTATCCCTGATACATAACTGAGTAGTGATTTGCTTGCTGTGTTGAGGTTTACCCCTACTTTGTTCACGCAACGCACTACGGTTGCATCGAGCTCCTCTTTCAATAACGACTGGTTTACATCGTGTTGGTATTGACCTACTCCTATGCTCTTAGGGTCTATCTTCACTAATTCAGCTAATGGGTCAGCAAGACGCCTACCTATGGATACTGCACCACGTACAGTTACATCGTAATCGGGGAACTCGTCGCGAGCTATTTTAGAAGCTGAATAGACTGATGCTCCTGCTTCACTCACGACAAATACTTCTACCTTTTTAGGGAAAGCAATACTTCTTACAAACGACTCTGTTTCACGAGAAGCAGTACCATTGCCTATACTAATGGCTTGGATATTGTATTGAGAGACCATTGTGCTGAGCTTTTTGGTAGCCATAGTCATATCATTCTGGGGAGCGTGAGGATAGATAACATCGTGATGCAAAAGGTCGCCTTTTTCATCTAAACACACTACCTTACAACCTGTACGATATCCTGGATCAATAGCCAAAATGCGCTTTTCACCCAAAGGAGACGCTAATAACAACTGTGAGAGGTTCTCGGCAAACACACTGATAGCTTTCGCATCGGCTTTATCTTTTGCCTCTTGTAGTGTTTCGTTGGAAATAGAAGGCTCTAATAAGCGTTTGTAGCTGTCTTTTACCGTTTTCTTCAAGAAATCGGCTACTTCTCCCCTACTCTTTATGATGTTTTCTTCCATAAAGGGTAAGGTTTCTTCACTATCTACTTGTACTTTTAGTTTTACAAATCCTTCTTTTTCAGCACGCAACATTGCTAATACACGGTGAGAGGGCGCTTTGTTAAGGGCTTCTTCCCAATCGAAATACTGAGCGTATTTCTGAGCTTCTTCCTCTTCGTTTTTACCTTTGGCTACTTCGCTACTGATGATTGCTTTGCGCTGGAATATTCGGCGAAGAGTGCGACGTATAAACGTATTCTCATTAATCCATTCAGCTATAATATCCGAAGCCCCTTGTAAAGCATCTTCTTCAGTAGGTACTTTGTCGGAAAGGTAACGTCCTGCTAATAGTTCCAAATCGGTTACACGCTGACTCATTATCTGTTTTGCAAGAGGTTCTAAGCCGTTTTCTTTGGCTACATCGGCTTTTGTTTTACGCCGTTTTTTATAAGGTAAGTATAGGTCTTCTAATTCATTGAGCTCAAAAGAGTTCTCAATACGTTTACGCAAATCGTCTGTAAGCTTTCCTTGTTCTTCAATAGAAGAGAGAATTGTTTCTTTGCGCTTACAGATATTGTCGTAATCAGCTTGGGATTTGGCAATATGCTCAATGGCTGCTTCATCTAAATTCTGAGTGCTATCTTTTCGATAGCGTGCAATGAAGGGGATAGTGCAGCCTTCGGTTAATAGTGAAAGTGTGTTTTCAATAGCTTTTTCAGGTAGTTGTGTTTGGGCTTTTATATATTGAATGTTTGTCATACTAATGTGTTATCGATTTAACAGTGTTTTTAAATTGAAGGTGCAAAGATATTGAAGAATTAGCAGATTAGCAAATGTCTTTTAATACCACAATGCCAATAATGCCAATAATACTAAATCAATGACAGTGCGAGGTCGTAGCACGACAGGCAGATAAACAATTAACGAACAAAAGACGGTGCGAGCCACACGGGCAGATAAACAAAAGACGAACAAAAGACGAAGAAAGGACGAACAAAAGACGAACAAAGAACGAAGGATAACAAGAGTAAAAATATATCTAAACTGTATATAAAACGGTGCTTTGGTAGAGAAAACTTATTTTTTTAAAATAATATTTCGCTCTTTTAAAAAAAAGTAGTACTTTCGCACTCTGTAACAGCACTTATGAAAAAGTATGAAAAGAGTTTTACTATACAGTAGTTTTTTAGTTGTTTTTTTGCTATATTTAGCTTGTACACCTAATGCTAATACCTATTATAACCGTCAGATGCAGCCTATTGTTACCAAGTATAATGTACTGTTCAATGGGGAGGAAGCATATGCCAAAGGTCTTAATGAACTACGCGAAAAATATCAAGATAATTTTAGTGAAATTCTACCCGTAGAGCCTATTGGTATGACAGGAAAAGTGCAATTAGATGGTACAGGTAATGCTGATTTTCAACGTGCTGAAGAAAAAGCTATTAAAACCATTCAGAAACACTCTATGGTTTTTAAAGGAGTACAACGCAACTATAAAATTGACGACGCTTATATGTTACTCGGTCAAGCTCGTTATTACGATGAGCGTTTCTTTCCTGCCTTAGAGGCTTTTAATCACCTGCTTACGAACTACGGAACGAGCGAGCGTATTCCTGAGGCAGCGGTTTGGGCACAAAAAGCTAATCTCCGTTTAGGTAAAGATAAAATTGCCATAGAAAAACTCACTGAATTTTTAAAAGAGAATCCTAAATTACGCAAAAATGATAAAGCTGAAGCCTATGCTACCTTAGGACAGGCTTATATTAACCAAGAACAATATCCTGAGGCTGCCGATGCGCTTTACAATGCTGGTAAATACACTCGTAATAAGGCTTTACGCGGTAGATATTACTTTATTGCAGCTCAGCTTTATGAAAAACAGCATCAAAAAGACTCCGCCGAAGTAGCTTTTGAAAAGGTTGTGAAGCAAAACTGGAAGATTCCGCGTAAGCTATGGGTAGAAGCCCAAGCAGGAAAGGCTCGCAACAAAACATTTACCCCTGAAGAAAAGGCTAATTTTTTAGCTTACCTTACCAAGCTTGAACGCCGTTATGAGCACAAAAACTATCTCGATGTGCTTTACTACACTCACGGCGAACTTTTAAAAGATGATGATAAGCGTTTGGCTACCGATTTTTATCGTAGTTCTCTTTCCAACAATAAGAATAACAATCCGTTAAAAGCAAAAGCTCATACACGTCTCTCTGAATTATTTTTTGACCAAAAAGACTACACAGGAGCTTACCAGCATTTGGATAGTACTCTTACTTATATCCCTGAACATACCTTTGAACATCTTTTTATTCGCAGAAAAAGAGATAACTTGTCTAAGATTGCTGAGTTAGAATACGTTGTTAAGAAAAATGATAGCGTTTTAAAAGTTATGCGCTTGCCAGAGACAGAACGTCGTGCGTATTACCAAAAACATATCGATTCTGTACAGAAAGCAATTGCTCTTCGCACACAAAAGCAACACAATAAAAAGGTTGCCAACACAGGTATGGGGGTAACGATGCCCGATGCTACTACTGAAAAGGGTGGCAAGTTCTATTTCTACAATCCGATGAGTGTAGCTTATGGGAAACAACAGTTTCAACAATATTGGGGAGACCGCAAATTGGAGGATAACTGGCGTTGGTCGAGTATGGGGAATGCCAATGTGGCGAACCTCACTGTCTCAGCTACTACACAACAAATAGCTGAAAAAGAAGTAGAAACTCCCGATACTTATCTTTCTCAACTTCCTAAGACCGAAGCCGAAATCGCTCAACTTAACATCGATAGAAATAAAGCCTTGTACCAGTTGGGCGTGCTCTATCGCTCTAAATTCAGTGAAAATGAATTGGCTATACAACGTTTAGAACGTGTTCTTGCCAACAATCCTTCTCCCGAATTAGAAGTAGTTACACTTTATGAGCTCCAAAAGAATTACACTGATACTCATAACCCCAAAGCTGAAACCATCAAAGGGCGACTACTCGCTAACTATCCTAATACCGATTATGCAAAACTATTGCAAGGAAACGAAACCTCACAACAAGAGCGCAATAAACAGGCACAAGTTTTTGTTGATACCCTTATGGCTCGATACAATCGCGGTGAAATTATCGAGACGGCTCACCAGTTGCAAACAGAAGGGGCGCAGTATCGTGAAACTTCAGTAGCACCTGCTATCGCACTGTTGCAAGCCAAAACAACGGCACGTTTAGAGGGGCTTGCTCCTTACCAAGCGCAGTTACAACAGATAGCGACTAACTATCCTGCCACTGCTGAAAGTGAAGAGGCTAAAAATCTATTAGATGAGCTTAAAGATGTAGAAACCGAAGATTTTGTTACTGACGATAAGGCTACGAAATGGAAAGTAGTCATTACAGGTACGGTTTCCGAGACACGTACAACTATAAAAGAACAACTTACCCAGAAATTAAAGGCAATTTCTGAAGTTCTCACTCTTTCAGAAGACCTCTATAATGCCGATGAAACTTGGTTGGTAGTTCATAATATCCGCGATGCTTATTCAGCTCAGAGCATTGTTACTGATTTGAAAGAGTTCTTGGAGAAAAACAAACTATCTGCTTTTGTTATAGCCACTGAAAACTACCGATTGGTACAAATTCGCAAAGACAAAGAAAAATTCTTGGAGAAAGAAAAGAATGAAAACTAAGTCAGCTTATAGTATTTGTTGCTTTATGGTTTGTCATTCACCTTTATTTTAGTATCTTTGCGCCTCATTTAGCAAAAAAACAATATGAAATTAAAACACGCATTCCTTATTATTCTGTTGGTACTTATCATCGACCAATGGAGCAAAATATACATCAAAACACACTTTATCCTCAACGAAGCCGTAACCGTTTTCAGTTGGTTTCAAATCTATTTTGTAGAAAACGAAGGTGCAGCTTGGGGTACTAAAATCCCCGGCGAATACGGCAAACTCATTCTTACCCTCTTTCGCATTGTAGCGGTAATAGGTATCGGTTATTGGCTGGTATCGGCAGTGAGAAAGCAACAACCTAAGATACTTATCATTTGCATTTCTTTGATATTGGCAGGAGCACTGGGCAATATCATCGATTCGGTGTTTTACGGCATAATTTTCGACCATAGTTATGGTAACATTGCTACCCTATTTGCCGAAAATCCTTACGGAACCCTCTTGCACGGCAAAGTGGTGGATATGTTCTACTTCCCTATTATCGATACCACGCTTCCCAGCTGGGTACCCATTTGGGGAGGCGAACGCTTTCGTTTCTTCGAGCCCGTGTTCAATGTGGCTGACTCTGCAATATGTATAGCAGTGGGGCTGATGATTTTATATCACAAAAAGATATTTCCTAAAAACTAAATGAATACAAAAACACTTGAAGACTTAGAGTTCCCCATTGTACTCTCTCATTTGTCTGACCTTTGCCTTACTGAACTCGGCAAGAAATACGCCTTACGTATCAAGCCTTTCGACAATCAGGAGACGCTGTTATTGGCACTGAATCAAACCAATGAATACCTATCGTCTTTTGATAATAACAACACAATCCCTTCACACTATTGCGAATCTATCACTTCTGAAATTAAACTTCTATCTATTGAAAACGCCTTGTTAGAAGTGTCGAGCATTAGGAAGATTCATCGTATCAGCGAGATTGTAAACACTCAAATTCTCTTCTTTAAGAAGTTCAAAACGCTATACCCTACCCTTTTCGAAACGGCTGATAGTATCGAGTATACTACCGAACTGCTGAACGCTATCGATAAAGTGTTGGACAAGTACGGCGAGATAAAAAACGAAGCCTCTCCTACGCTTGGCGATATACGTCGCGAGCTGAGCGCCTTGAAAGGAAAACTCAACGAAAGTTTCAACCGTGCTCTCGCCGAGTATAACACTGTCGACTATCTCGATGATATCCGCGAGACCGTAGTAGAAAACCGCCGCGTATTGGCAGTGAAAGCAATGTACCGCCGAAAAGTACAAGGCACCGTATGGGGGAGCTCAAAAACGGGTAGCATAGTGTATATAGAACCGCGACAAACCGAAATCTACTCTCGCGAACTCTCCAATCTGCTTTATGACGAAAAAGAGGAAATCCAGCGTATATTAAGAGAACTTACCGCCTTCATCAGTCAGTTTGCCGACCTGCTGAAAGACTATCAGCGATACATCACAGCCGTTGATATTATTTGCGCCAAAGCCAAGTACGCTCACCAAATGAACGCACTTTTGCCAGAAATCACTCAGGAGCGCGAACTATTCCTCCGTGAAGCATATCACCCTTTGCTGTATCTAAACAATGCCAAAAAAGGTGTTACTACCTTTCCTCAAACCATAGAACTGAATGATGAAAATCGTATTATCGTCATCTCGGGACCTAATGCGGGCGGAAAGAGTATTACGCTTAAAACCATTGGCTTATTGCAATTAATGTTACAAAGTGGAATGCTCGTTCCGGTGCATCATCGTTCTAAAATGTGTTTGTTTGAACGCATTCTTACCGATATCGGCGATAACCAATCTATTGAAAACCACCTTAGCACATACAGCTACCGACTCAAAAATATGAATTACTTCCTCAAAAAATGCAACCACCGCACCTTGTTTTTGATAGATGAGTTCGGGACAGGTAGCGACCCCGAATTAGGAGGTGCTTTGGCTGAAATATTCTTAGAAGAGTTCTACCACCGAAAGGCTTTTGGGGTGATTACCACCCATTACACCAATTTAAAAATGCTGGCAGATGAATTGCCCCACGCGAGCAATGCCAATATGCTTTTCAACGATAAAACCTTAGAGCCCATCTATAAGCTAATAATAGGCGAAGCGGGAAGTTCTTTCACTTTTGAAGTGGCGCAGAAAAACGGCATTCCGTTTAGCCTTATCAATCGGGCTAAGAAAAAAATAGAGAAAGGAAAAGTGCGTTTTGATGCCACTATCGCCAAATTGCAGAAAGAGCGCTCCAAAATGGAAAAAACTGCCGAAACCCTGAAAGATGAGGAAACCAAAGCCCGCGAAGAAGCCAAACGTTTGGAGGAACTTAATGATAAAGTAAAAAGCAAGCTCATAAATTATCAAGAACTCTATGACCAAAGCCAACGTATGATTACCTTAGGTAGTAAGGTAGACCAGATAGCCGAACGTTATTTCTACGATGGTAAGCGTCGCCCTTTGGTATCCGAATTTCTCAAACTCATTGAAATGGAAAATGCTAAGCGCAAACAAATAAGCAAAGAGGAACGCACCAAGCAAAAAGAGGAGAAAAAAACTACTACCGAAGAAGTTCATAAGCAAATGGAAGCTATCCGCCAGCAACGCAAAGAAGAGAAGAAAGAGCGTATTGCCCAAGAACGCGCCGAAAAGGAAAAGCTACAACGCGTCCTTTCAGTAGGCGACCGTGTGCGCATTAAAGACAGCCGAAGCGTGGGAAGTATCGATAAGATTGAAAAAGGCAAAGCCATAGTAAATTACGGGGCGTTTACTACCTCTGTTTCTTTGGACGAATTGGAGCTCGTACAGAAAATCCGATAAAGTTCAACTTACCGAAAAGACACCTTATTAATATTTCAAAAAAGTGATTGTTCAAAAAACAATCACTTTTTAAGTTCTTTATCTTTTTAAAGTGGATAGAAAGTCACTTTTTGTGTTGCCGAACTTTATAAAATCAATAGCGAGCCACTTTTTGAGTAGTTTAACTTTGTAAAGTTTCAAAAAAGTATACTTTTGCGAATTTTCCCCCTTCGGAGGGGGAACGGGGGAGGTCTTTTCTGCGTAAATTATTATAATTATAATACAAACACCATATGCTAATATTGATTTTTCATATATCAATAAAAAACTTTGAAAATAATTTTGGATATAAAAAAAGGAATTCGTAATTTTGTCGCATAAAAACGAGGATTATCGTTATTAGGATAATCCCTAATTTATAATACTAATTATTTAACAACCTCAAAAAATATATTCTACTTATGAAAAAGGAGAAGTTAATCAATTTAGACCTTGCTCGCTTGCATAATGCCGAGTTTAAACAATTTTTAGTGCGATTTTTTGAAGATTTCGGCAAGACTGATTTAAAATTGGAAACAGATGCCGATTTTAAAGTGCTCTTTGAAAAGTTAAAAAACAAAATTCCTTCTTATGAAAAGGGATTGGAAAGAATCCGTTCTAGTGAAGAGACCAAAAAACTCGCCGAGCTTGACCACGCAAGAGATACCGATATGCGTGCCTTGCGTTTGAGTATTCGCCCCTATAAATATGCAAAGACGGACGATAAGAAAAAGGCTTTTGAAACGCTAAAAAGGCTTATAGACCCTTATAAAGATGTTTCAAAAGAAACGTATGAGGAAGAAACCAGCAACCTTACAACCCTCATTACTCAGCTCAAAGCTGAACCTTATGTAAATGCAGTAAAAACCTTGCAAATTAAGGAGTTTGTAAGTGAGTTGGAAAAATCTAATAAAACGTTTGATGAACTTTTTTCGCACAGGTCGTTCCAAACCTTGCAAAAAGAAGCCTATCATATACGTCCGCTACGCAAAGAGCTCTCAGATGATTACCGCAATATGGTAAATTACATTGTAACTCTATCGGAAGTGAAACAAGATGAGTTCTACAAAAAGACGTTGGAGGTCATCAATAACAGCAGGAAGTATTACGCCGATGTGATAGCACGTAGAAAGCCGAATGCTTCCTCTGCCAAAAATAAAGAAAATACAAATGTTACCCCATAAACTATGGAAGTGAACATACACCCCAGCTGGAAGTCGGTATTACAAGAAGAATTTAATAAGCCGTATTTCAGTCAGCTCACCGATTTTGTAAAGAAAGAATATGCCGAAAATATCTGTTATCCCAAAGGAAAGCAAATATTTTCGGCTTTCGACCATTGTCCGCTGGACAGGGTGAAAGTAGTTATCATCGGGCAAGACCCCTATCACGGCGAAGGGCAGGCAAACGGTTTGTGCTTTTCAGTACACGATGGCATTGCTCACCCACCTTCACTTATCAATATTTTTAGGGAAATAGGGCAGGATTTAGGCACCTCCTACCCTATCAGTGGCAATTTGGAGCGCTGGGCATCGCAAGGAGTTTTGCTGCTGAACGCCACTCTCACCGTAAGAGCCAACGAAGCTGGTAGCCACCAAAATAAAGGGTGGGAAACTTTTACTGACGCTGTTATTAAAGCAGTTTCAGCACATTGTAACAATATAGTGTTTATGTTGTGGGGTGGTTATGCCAAAAAGAAAACAAGCCTTATCGACCCGACAAAACATTGTATTCTTACCTCAGGGCACCCCTCTCCTTTGAGTGCAAACAAAGGCTATTGGTTTGGCAACAAGCATTTCAGCAAAGCTAATGCCTATCTTACATCCGTAGGGAAGGAAGCCATAAACTGGTAATTAAGATAGAAAAAGTTATGAGCGTTTATTATCTATCATTCAGCATTGAACAATATTTGGGTTTTCTCCTTTTTGTAGTCATTTTCCTAATTGGTTTTTGGCTATTCTGCCTTTTATGTATGGTTATTCCTTATTGGTTTATCGGGGCGATAAAAGAGCGACTAAAAGAAAGAAAATCAACTAAAAACAATATGCTTTCCCAAAAAAACTAACTACTGATGACATTAAAAGAGAGAATACATAACCTTCCCATTATCAAGCAATTCATAAACTTTTTGAAAAGTATTCCTTTAGCTAAGAATGCTTTTTCATTATATGATTTGCTCGAACTGTATACCGCAGGGATTATTAGAGGTGCACTTACCTATCGGGCGAGCGCTATCTCGTATAGTTTTTTCTTGGCAATCTTTCCTTTTTTGCTGTTCATTTTAAACTTAATCCCTTATATTCCTATCGAAAATTTCCAGGGAGACTTTTGGGCTTTTATTGAAGATATGCTTCCCCCAGGTACGCACGATTTCTTTTCGGATATTTTTTTCGATATCGCCGATAAAAAACGTGGCGGCTTATTGTCTTCGGTGTTTTTTCTCTCTATTTTTTTAATGACCAATGGTATTATGGCAATTTTTGGAGGTTTTGAGTATTCGTACCATCGGCAAATCACACGCACCTATATCAAGCAATATCTCTACGCCCTAATGGTAGCAATTATTTTGGCGCTTCTTGTTCTATTTGCTGTGATTGTATTCATTTATTACGAAGTATACTTAGTGCCTTACCTCGATAAAATCAATTTTATTACCGATTACGAAACGCTACTTAAAATATCGAAAATAGTTTTTGTCGCACTGATTACCTACTTCGGTACAGGACTGCTGTTTTACTTCGGCACAGTTGAAGGCAGGGAAAGTAAGTTCTTTTCAGCAGGTTCGCTCTTTACAGTGTTATTGTTCGGTGTGACAACCTATTTGTTCGGTATTTATATTGAGAATTTTTCTCGCTACAACCAGCTGTATGGGTCTATCGGAGCATTACTTATCTTTCTGCTTTATATATGGTTAAATGCCAACATATTGTTATTGGGGTTTGAACTAAATGCTTCGCTTCTGAAACTTAAAAAACACGACTGATGTATTTCGTAGATGTAATCTTGCCGCTTCCACTTTCTAAACTTTTTACCTATCGTATTAATGAAGACGAAGCACATTTCCTACAAATGGGAATGCGCGTGGCTGTTCCATTCGGTAAATCGAAAGTATACACGGCTATAGTACATCATATACATACGGTTGAGCCTTCTTATGACACTAAAGACATTGAATATATCTTAGATGAAACGCCTATTATTACTCCCCAGCAAATAGAACATTGGCAATGGATAGCCGATTTCTATATGTGCACTTTAGGGGAAGTACTAAAATCAGCCTTGCCATCGGCTTTTTTATTAGAAAGTGAAACAATAATTGAAATTGCAGAAAAAGAATTAAATTCAACACTCTTTACCGATGACGAGTGGCAGGTATACGAAGCCTTACATTACAAAACAGCCCTCAAAGGTAGTGAGGTGAGCAAGATAATCCCCAAAAACAAGGCACTGAAAGTGATGAAGAGCTTGGTAGAGAAAGGAGCTGCTCGCATTTCCGAAAGAATATTTGAGAAATATGTACCAAAACTCATCAAATACATTCGTTTATCTTCTGAATATCAAACCGAAGAAGGCTTGCAAAAAGCCTTAGAACTTTTGAAGCGGTCGGAAAAGCAAAAGAAGCTGATAATGGCTTATTTTAATTATATCAACAGAGAAGTACTGCCTTTAAAAGCAGAAAAATTATTAGAAGAAGCCAGTGTATCGACAACAGTACTAAAATCAGTAATAGAAAAAGGCATTTTTGAAGAATATTACTTACAGAAAGACCGTGTTAGCTTTGCTGATAGTGATGTTTCGACAAAAAAGGTACTCAATGAGGTACAAGAAGAAGCTCTCCATCAAATTCAGAAACAGTTTCAGACTAAAAACACAGTTCTTTTACAAGGGGTTACCGCCTCTGGGAAGACTGAAATTTACATTGAACTTATCAACCAATATTTAAAGGCAGGAAAACAAGTACTCTATCTTCTTCCTGAAATCGGCTTGACGGTTCATCTTATCAACCGATTCAAGAATCACTTTGGCAAGAGCCTCTCAGTATATCATTCTAAATATAGTACAAACGAACGGATAGAAGTTTGGAATAATGTACTAAATAATAGTCCCAAAGCGCAATTGATTGTAGGTGTTCGCTCATCAGTTTACTTGCCTTTCAGGCAATTAGGGCTTGTAATCATTGATGAGGAGCACGATAATTCTTACCGACAGTTTGAGCCAGCCCCTCGAATGCAAGCACGGGATACTGCTATTATGTTGGCAAACATTTTCAAAGCTAAAACTTTGCTGGGTTCGGCAACGCCCTCGTTGGAGAGTATGCACAACGTGAAGACTGAAAAGTACGGATTTGTATACTTATCAAAACGCTACGCAGATTTCCTTCCTCCTATTATCGAGCTTATCGATATTAAGGATAAGCACCATCGCAAACGTATGAACGGGCATTTTTCCGACGTTCTGATAAAGGAAATTACGAATACTTTATCGCAAGGGAGACAGGTGCTTCTCTTTCAAAACAGAAGAGGTTATGCTCCTATCGTGCAGTGTATGCAATGTGGCACGGTGCCCCAATGTCCGCATTGCGATGTAAGTCTCACTTTTCATCAAAGCAGTAATCAGTTGCGATGCCATTATTGCGGTTATGCAATTCCTATGCCCAAAGCCTGTATAGCTTGTGGAAGTGTTGATTTAAGAACAAAAGGCTTCGGAACAGAGCAAATTAGTAAAGAATTAGAAGTGCTTTTCCCGAACATAGCCATAGACAGAATGGATCAGGATACTACCAATGGTAAATATGGATATGAAAAAATATTATCGAAGTTCGAGCAACAAGAAACGCAAATATTAGTAGGTACTCAAATGATCACGAAGGGATTAGATTTTGAAAACATAGGTCTAGTAGGCGTAATGAATGCCGATGCTCTCATTCATTCTCCTGACTACCGAGCTTACGAAAGGAGTTTTCAACTATTATTGCAAGTATCAGGGCGTGCGGGAAGAAGTGCCCAACAAGGAAAAGTATTTATACAAACCTATAACCCACAGTACCCCGTAATTCAGCAAGTATTACAAAATGATTTCAGAGGAATGTATCAAAGTCAGATAGAGGAACGCCAATCCTTTTTATATCCTCCTTTTGTACAAATGATAAAAATAACTCTCAAACACAGTAATTTTAACCAAGTAAATGAAAGTGCTGAGTGGTTTGCTAATACACTTCGTGAAGTTTTTGCTTCTCAAAGAGGGATAGACGTCTTAGGTCCTGAATTCCCTCCTATTTCGCGTATCAGAAATGAATATCTGAAAGATGTCTTGGTGAAAGTACACCCCTCAGAAGTGTCTTTACGTCACACTAAAGAGCATATCAGGCGTATTGAAACTAGTTTTCAAGCTATCAGCAACTTTCGTGCTATTCGGGTAAGTTATTTGGTGGAATAATTACTATTTATTTGAGATATGAATGTTCTTTCTAAAAATATCTACATAAAAAATAAGAGGCTATCTGAATTGGATAGCCTCTTGTTCTTTTTTAAAATCTTTCTATTTGTTGTAAACGCTTTCTTTTTTGAAGTGTTTAGCCAACAAATAATAAACAACTGCACGGTGTTTATTTCTGTTTGATTTACCGTATTTTTCTAACACAGCTTCAATAGCTTTGTCTAACTCAGGCCCGTCTTTCAAACCTAATTTTTTGATTAGGAAGTTTTGTTTTACACGGTCTAACTCTGCTTGGTCAGAGCCTGATACTTTAGAAGCATCGGCGTTGTAGATAGAAGGACCTAAGCCCACAGTTACTTTTGTTAAGAACGCTACATCTGGGTTCTTTTCACCACATTTTTCTTTCAAATCTTGGGTGTACACAGCAATTAATTCATCACGTTTGCTCATAATTTTTTATATTTAAAATTATTAATGCGGTAAAGGTAGTCATTTTTTCAATACCTCAAAATATTTTAACAAAACTTTATCATTTATTTTTCTTGGTGTATGGATTTCTAACAGCTTAGGTCTCTCTGATACTTCGAAGAAATTGCTTAAATCTTTCTGTAAATCAGATAGATTAGTTGCTAACTGATAGCTAATGCCATACATTTTACAAAAATGTTCTGCGGTAAGCCTATGAGGCGTCTCAAAGAAGTATTCAAAGTTAGGGTCAGCTTTATCACCGGGTAGTATTCTGAAAATGCCTCCACCTTGATTATTGAGGAGAATCACTCTAAAGTCTTGTGGAATATATTTGTTCCAAAGAGCATTGCTGTCGTAAAAGAAACTCAAATCACCTGTAATGAACACTGTGGGCGATGCGCTTCCTACAGCAGCCCCAATAGCAGTGCTCATACTACCGTCGATACCACTAGTACCTCGGTTGCAAAACACCTTCCAAGAAGGGTGTGCTTTTATCAGTTGAGCATACCTAATTGCAGAACTATTGCTTATCTGTATAATATAATCATTAGGAATATTACTGAATACCTCACTGTACACTTTAAAATCGGAAAAAGGTATTTGGCTGATATACTCTAAATGTATTTGCTGTATCTCGTTTTTCACCTCTAACCACTGCTGTTGATAAGTAGAAGAAACATTAACCAAATTAGGGATTACCTCCCTCAAAAAAGTATTGATATCCGCTTTAAAATGAGCTGTTAAACAGAAATACGAATCATAACCTTTGTACAAATCTACATTATAGTGATAAGTAGGTTTATAACTACGTAAGAACTGTTTTATCTTTTTGGAAACTACCAAGCCTCCAAAAGTAAGTAATAAATCAGGTCGTAAGGCTTCTTTTAGAACTGGGTCTCTTTCAGTATAAGTGAGTAATTTATCTATATAAGGAATAAAATCGGAGTGGTGCAAGTTAGATGTAGTTTCTGTCAGTACCAATACCGAGGGGTCTTTAGCAAGCCATTCTACATATTGTGCTTCTACACTATTAGGAGCCAACACTCCTACTAATACCATTTTTTTAGCTGAATCGTTCCAATGTTTTACGAAATCAGTGGATTTTCTCTCATTAATAATAGGTTTCTGTGGTTTTGCAGCTATATTCTTAAAAGAATAGTGCTCTTCCGTAGTAAGGTATAAGGGTTCTTCAAAAGGTACATTGATGTGCACCGGCAATTGCTCCTCTATAGCTGTATTCAGTGCCCTGTTTAGCTCGTAAAAATTGCTTTTATCACTATGTGCTTCATCGGATAGATTGGCATTATAGGCACTGTGGTTTGCCAGTACATTCACCTGACGTATGGTTTGCCCGTCACCTATGTCTATTTTGCTCGACGGACGGTCGGCTGAGATGACCACTAATGGTATATTACTGTAAAAAGCCTCTGAAAAAGCAGGATAGTAATTCAGCAAGGCAGAGCCCGATGTACACACCACTGCCACAGGTTGCTGTATTTGCTGAGCAATACCCAGGGCAAAAAAAGCAGCACAACGTTCATCTACGATGCTGTAACAACTAAAATAAGGATCGTTGGCAAAGCCAATAGTCAGAGGGGCATTGCGCGACCCTGGTGAAATAACAATGTGCTTTAATTGTTTGGCTTTACAGGCTTCTATTACGTATTGTGCTAATTTTATTTGAGGTCTTTTCATCTATTTGGTGCGCTTATTTTTATGCTGATAATACTCGTATAAGGCTACCTGTGAGCGCAAAGAAGGGGTAGTATGAGGGCGGTAGGTATTGTCTTGTGCCTCGTTAATTATACGTGCCTTCACATTGTCTGCCCAACTTATTTCGAAGGTGTCTATCAACTCTTGCTGTATTGCTTTGTCGTAAATAGGGCAACCTACTTCTACTCTGAATGAAATATTGCGCGTCATCCAGTCGGCTGAAGAGATGTAGAATTTAGGGTTGCCTCCGTTGGCAAAGATAAACAAACGTGGATGCTCCAAGAACTTATCAACTATACTTATTACCTCTATATTCTCACTCATTCCTTCAATGCCAGGCACTAAACAGCAAATACCACGTACAATCATTTGTATTTTTACTCCTGCACGGCTGGCTTCGTATAGCTTGTCTATCATCTTGTAGCTAGTAATGTTATTCATCTTCAGTTTGATATACGCCTCTTTGCCCGCCTTAGCATTCTTAATTTCTTCGTCTATCAGGTGTTTGAGTTGCTTTTTGGTATAGTGTGGAGACACTATCAGATGCTTGAATTTTTGCACATTGTAGTTGGTATCAAAGAAGTTGAACACTTTGTTCACCTCTTTGAGTATCTCCTGATTGGCAGTAAACAGCGTATAATCAGTATAGATTTTAGCAGTAGTTTCATTGAAGTTACCAGTGCTGATAAATCCATAACGTTTCAGTTCTTTACCTTCTTTACGTTCAATCACACATATTTTACTGTGTACTTTCAGTCCGCGTACGCCGAAGATGACTTTTACACCTTCTGCTTTTAGCTGTTCAGCATATCGTATATTCGATTCTTCATCAAAACGAGCTTGCAATTCTATCTGTACGGTTACTTGTTTGCCATTTTTCACCGCATTGATAAGTGAATTAACTACTTGCGAGTTCTTTGCCAAACGATAAATGGTTATTTTCACCGATTTTACCTTAGGATCAAGGGCAGCTTCCCTCAAAAACCATATAATGTTAGAAAAAGTATGGTAAGGTGTGTATTGCAAATAGTCTTTTTCAGCAATTTTCTTTAGCAAACTCTCTTCTGAGGTGAGTCCTTGTACAGGTAGTGGCTGTATAGAGGCATATGTCAAATCCTTACGCCCTAAGCTGGGGAAGTTCATAAAGTCGCGGCGGTTATGGTAGCGCCCTCCTGGGATTACGCTGTCGGTTTTCATAATACCCATTTTCTCTAATAAAAATTGCAAGGTGTCCTTGTCTATCATCTTGTCGTACACAAAGCGCACCGGCTCGCCTTTGCGCCTGTCTTCTACGCTAGTCGAGAGTTTCTCGATAAAGCTCTTGCTCAAATCATCGTCTATATCCAACTCGGCATCACGGGTGATTTTAATCATATTTGCCGTAAGCGATTCGTAATTGAAAATATTAAATATCTTGTGCAAGCAAAAGCGTATCACATCATCAAGCATAATAATATAATGCTTATCCCCTATTTGAGGCAACTCTATAAAACGGTCGAGGGTAGCAGGCAACTCAATAAGGGCGTACTGTATTTTTTCTTTATAAACACGTGATGAAAAGAACTTTTGTACTCCTGAGGTTTTTTCGTCTTCTTCTTTTAGGGTCATTTTCACTGCCAAATACGCCACATCATCTTTCAGTTGTGGAAACTTCTCTAAATCGTTAAGGATAATAGTAAAGAGGGCGGGGCGTACTTTGTCGTAGAAATAGGTATTTACAAAGGCTTCGTGTTCAGGTAATAACGTCTTTTCATCTACTATAAATATCTGCTCTTTCTCCAATTCCTTGGTAATAGTGGCAATAATTTTCAAGCTCTCTTCTTGTAGCTGTATTACCTCTTTGGTAATTTCTTCCAAGAGCTCTTTGGCGTGTACCCCCAGTTCTTTATCTGAGGTTTCGTTCATCGCCACTCGTTTTACAGTAGCGTAACGCACTTTAAAGAACTCATCTAAGTTGTTCGAGAAGATACCCGCAAAACGCAAACGCTCCAATAGGGGCACTCGCTCATCGGCTGCCTCTTGAAGTACGCGTGCATTGAATTTTAGCCAACTCAATTCGCGGTTGATATATTGATTTTTCATCTTCATTTTACTTCATTTTGAGCCATTTCCATACCTCTCTATAGCTAGCTTTTTTGCCGTACATCAAGATACCAATGCGGTATATCTTAGATGCTAATTTAATGACCGCAAAGAAAGTGAGATACAAAATAACGAGAGAAATCAGTACTTCCCACCACGCTACCCCAAACGGTATGCGCATCAACATTACTACGGGCGAAGTGAGAGGTATGTATGAAAATACCACCGAAATCGTACCGTGAGGCTCTTCAATTACCGAGAACATACCTACATAAAAGGCTAATATTAGCGGTAATAATATAGGCATTAGGAACTGTTGTGTGTCAGTTTCGTTGTCTACCATTGCGCCAATCATCGCATAAAGCGAACTGTATAACAGATAACCTCCTATAAAGAACAATAGGAACACCACAAAGGTTTCCGCAAAAGGGAAATGGTACAAAGCAGCCACTATATTGTTGATTTCCGACACGTTACCCGCTCCTTGTACCGCTTGTGCAGAGGCATTTACTTCAAAAAACGAAGGTGCTAATGCCAACAGTACACCTCCTATAACTATCCATATCGCAAACTGGGTAAGACCTGCTAATGAAGTACCAAATATCTTGCCTAACATTAGTTCAAAAGGCTTAACTGATGAGATAATGATTTCCACAATGCGATTGGTTTTCTCCTCTATCACACTGCGCATTATCATATTACCATAGATGATGATAAACATAAAAATAAGATACCCCGCTATGCCTCCAATGGTTATTTTCATTACGTTATCCAACTCCGAGGTCTTCTCTCCCGTAAAATTCTCCATTTGTATGCTTATATGCGTTTTAGCGGCATCTATCTCTTTTTTGTCAATCCCTTTTTTAGTAAGGTTATGCTGAAAGAGTGTCCGCTCCATAGCATTAGTAAGCTCACTGGTAAGCGATAACGAAGGCGACTCTTCACTATAAAAAGCAATATTTTGGTCGCCTTTATTAGGGATATACAACAATCCGTATTTGCTTTTTGCTAACACTTCGGCTTTGGCATCTTTGAGTGAAACATTGCTGAGATATTCGTACTGAATAGTCTCGGTATTCTCAAAAGTGTTGGCATAGAGTCCACTCTCGTCTACAATCACAATATCCTTAGCCTTGCTCTTATTGTTTACATTGGTCAAAAAACCAATCACAAGCGCAAAGATAACAAGTATCAACGGACTTACAAACGTCATTATTACAAACGATCTATTACGTATTTTATTCAAGTACTCTCTTCGAGTAATAATTCCTAAGTATTTCATCTTAATTTGTCAATTTATGCTATCTAAAAGTCTCTTTTGCGTCGCTACAGCTCCTCCTTTTGAAGGTTTGATTACGGACTGTCTCCCTTTGGAGGGAGAACGAAGGAGGTTAAAAATCTATATTCAATAAAGAATCTTCCCTCTCTTTATTCACTTACTCCGTTATAGCGGAAAACCTTTCAGACATCTTATACTATTCTTTCAATTTATTAATGGTCGATATAAAAATCTCATCTACTGAGGGGATAGATTCTACAAAGTGCGTTACTTCGGCACGTGTAGTGAGGTATTGCAACAAATCGTTAGCCGTTTGTCCCTCTTTCTTCTGGATATGTAATTTTAACTCGTCATATAGCGTTTTAAAATTTGTCTCACTCACTTCAAATTGGCTTTTAAGTTCAGCTAAGAGGGCTGTTTTCTGCTCTTCAGCAACTTTTAAACCTACTTCATACAAGTTGTTTTTATAAGCCCTCTTAATGTCGATGAGTTTACCATCTAATATCTTACGCGATTTATTGATTAGCGCAATATGGTCGCACAACTCTTCAACCGATTCCATTCGGTGAGTAGAGAAGATAATCGTTGCTCCTTGCTCCCGTAAGTATAGAATTTCGTCCTTGATAATATTCGCATTGATGGGGTCGAAACCGCTAAAAGGCTCGTCGAATATCAACAGTTTAGGGTTGTGAAGTACAGTTACCAAAAATTGAATTTTCTGTGCCATACCTTTGGAGAGCTCTTGTACTTTTTTGTGCCACCAATCACCAATATCAAGGCGGTTGAACCAAAATTTAAGTCGCTCCTTAGCTTCTTCCTTGCTCAATCCTTTCAGTTGTGCTAAATACAAAGCCTGCTCACCTACCTTCATCGTTTTGTACAAACCACGCTCTTCGGGTAAATAGCCTATTTGTGCCGTATGCTTAGGTTGTAACAGTTCTCCGTCGAAGAACACTTTACCCGCATCGGGCAATACAATTTGGTTGATAATACGTATCAGTGAGGTTTTTCCCGCCCCATTAGGTCCCAGCAGACCAAAGATACTCCCCTTAGGGATATGTAACGACACATCGTCTAAAGCCGTATAGTCGCCGTATTGTTTACTAATATTTTCTATTCTAAGCATTTATTTAATGGTTACTGATAAATGATTAACAATTAATTCCAAAGTGCAAAGATATAGCAATTCAAACTCAAAAGCAAATATTTGTTATTGGTTTGTATTCAGTTACTTTGCTAATGGTTGTTCTATACTGCAAAGTTTTTTTGCGTTTTCCTCGCAATATACTCCATTTTAACACTTTTTTCTCAATAATAAGAAGAGCATTTTTTATGAGTTGATATACAGCATACTAAGGGCTTATCTTCGCCTTAGCTTCGGTTTAGGTTCGCCTTACCTTCGCTCTTCCTTCGGTTGAGGTGGCTCAAAAGTAAAAGATAAAAATTTAAATAATATGTTCTTTATCAATATTTTGTATTTTTGAGGTTCAAAATAAGACCTTGTGGTATAAATTTAAAAAATCTGTGGCATTTAATATTCTTTAACAGAAAAATCTCAGTACATTTTAGCTCACTACCTCAAACTCTAATCCACCCTATTCTATTCACTGAATCATCATTATTAATATTATTGGCATTTCTAGTATTAACTTTGGTATTATTGGTATTATTGGCATTAACCGGGTATTAATTTTATAAATAACTTGTCGTTTTAAATAAAAATCGTACTTTTGCATCTCAAAAATAAATACTAATGATTGCTTTAAATTTTATATGGAATTCTAATGAGATTCTCGCCTCTTTAAACCTACCTTTTATAGGTACTTTTTCACTTCGCTATTACAGCTTGATGTTTATCGTGGCTTTTAGCTTGGGGTGGTTTCTCACTAAAAAAATATACCTCAACGAAGGCAAAACAGTACAACAGCTGGACACCTTGTTCGTTTATACCGCTATAGCTACCTTAGTAGGCGCACGTTTAGGCGATTGCTTATTTTACAATTGGGATTATTTCAAAGACCACTTGCTCGAAATCTTTTTACCTATTAAAGAGAAACCCGGTGGCGGTTGGGAGCTTACAGGCTTTTCAGGTTTAGCAAGTCACGGAGCTGCCGTAGGTATTATTATCGCAATGATTCTATATGTGCGTAAGTATAAAGATATTAGCCTATCGTGGATATTAGACCGCGTGGTGATTCCTATCACTATCGGAGGTATGTTTGTGCGCTTTGGTAACTTTTTTAATTCCGAAATCAACGGCAAAATAGTAAGCAATACTTATCCGTTAGGGGTGAAGTTTGTACAAGGCGGAGCTATCTCTCCCCGTCGAGCAATGGCTATTACTGAACAAACCGACCCTCAAACTGCTTATAAACTCATTGCTCACGACCCTCGTTATGCTGATATTTTAGCTTCTATTCCTTACCAACACCCTGCACAATTATACGAAGCTTTTGGCTATTTTTGCTTGTTTTGGGTATTGTGGTACGTGTATTGGAAAACTGACAAAAAAGACCAACCTTACTTCATCTTTGGACTATTTTTAGTACTCTTGTGGAGTATTCGTTTTGCAGTGGAATTTGTAAAAGAAAGTCAAGGAGGTTTCGAAAGCTCTCTCGGCTTGCTCTCTACTGGTCAATGGCTCAGTATTCCATTTATCTTAGCAGGTTTCTACTTGTTATTCAGAAATCGTATCGAAACACGTAAGTATTAATATTAATTTTGCGAACATTTTAGAACTTAATTAGAGTTAAAATTTAAATTTTATAATTAGAATGCAATTTTTTAGAAAACACTTTGTAACTGTAGCATTAGTATTGGTAGCCTTAGCAGCTATTACCCTTATTTTACCTCGTTTCTTCTCTAATGAGAGTAATAGAGTGCAAGAAATAGAAATCGCTCCTCAGGATATTGATTTTACTCGAGACGGTGAACTCTCTATCTTTAAAAACGACTCTCTTATCCAAACTATTGAAGTTGAATTTGCTAAAAATGATGAGGAACGTGCCTTAGGGCTAATGTACCGCTCTTCAATGGACGAACATCAAGGAATGTGGTTTATTTTTCCAGAAGAAGCTCCTCGTTCTTTCTATATGAGAAATACTGAAATACCTTTGGATATCATCTATTTAGATAAAGATAAAAAGGTGGTAAGTATAGCTAAAAATGCTCGCCCTTACGACGAAACTTCTTTACCCTCAGAGAAACCCGCTATGTATGTATTAGAAATCAATGGAGGTCTATCTGATAAATGGGGAATTGAAAAAGGCGATAGAATGGAAGTAAAATAAGTACTCCTATTTGCAAATATGGAAGAACAAGTAATATTAGTGAACGAACACGATACTCCCATAGGCTTAATGGGGAAGCTTGAAGCACACCAAAAAGCCTTATTACATAGGGCTTTCTCGGTATTTATACTCAACGATAAAGGGGAGATTATGTTACAACAAAGAGCTGCGAGCAAATATCATTCGCCTAACTTGTGGACGAATACTTGTTGCAGTCACCCACGTCAGGGCGAGACAACTATTGAAGCAGGCAGGCGTCGCTTACAAGAAGAAATGGGCTTTGTTACAGAACTTACCGATATATTGAGTTTTATCTACAAAGCTCCTTTTGATAACGGGCTTACAGAGCACGAACTCGACCATATTCTCATAGGATACTATAACGCCTCCCCTACTATCAACCCTGAAGAAGTAGCCGATTGGCGTTGGGAACTTCCAGAAAAGATAAAGGAAGATATTGCTAAGCACCCGCATCGGTATACCGAATGGTTTAAGATTATTTTCGATAAATTTTTACATCAAGTACTAAAAGGATAAACAAAAGAGGCTGTTTGAAAAATCAAACAGCCTCTTTTGTTATTTATAATCATTAATTTATCCCTTCTTTGCAAAAAACTCTTCTATACCTTTATTCTCTTTTTTCTTACTTCTATATTTAAAATAATAAGCTAACATCTTATAATAAAGTTTAGCTGCCAAGAAAGCCGTAGGCTTAGCCTGCTGACTATCCATTAGTTCTACAATGTCAAACGCTACCACATTGCATTTTTTAAACACTTTACGTAAGAGTTTAAGAGTAGGGTACCATTGCAATCCTCCTGGTTCAGGAGTGCCTGTTGAAGGTGCGATAGCAGGATCGAAGGCGTCTAAATCTATCGTGATATATACATTCCCCGATACTTTGTCGAGTACATCATCAATCCACTCTTTATTTTTAGCTATTTCGTGAGCGAAAAATACACGTCCTTTTGGTAAATATTGCTTTTCTTCTACATCCATCGAGCGAATACCTACTTGTACCAATTTGTGCTTTTGGTTAGCTTCAAATACGGCACAGGCGTGATTAGAGGTCGAACCGTGATACTCAGGGCGCAAATCAGTATGGGCATCAAGCTGCAATACTGTAAGCTTTTCATACTTTTCACCTACGGCACGTATAGAACCAATAGACACTGAGTGTTCTCCACCAAAAAGAGTAAAGAGCTTATCTTCGTGCTTCAATAGTTCTTGGGTCTTTTCATAAACCGCTTGTGTCATTGCCTCTGGCGAACTGTTTTCGCTTACTTCACCTGCTAAAAACACTCCGTTGAGATAAGGTTCGGTATCCGTTTCAATATCGTATAGCTCCATATTTTCTGAGGCATCTAAAAACAATTCAGGTCCTTTATCGGCTCCTTTGCCCCAAGTAGACGTACCATCATAAGGTACTGTTACCAGCATTACTTTTGAGTTTTCCAGCATTGCATTTTCTGTTGGAATACCTGCATATGTTCTTTTCATTATCTAATTTATTTAATAAATAGGGCACAAAGATAATAAAAAAATCCTAAGTTTAAACACTTAGGATTTTTTTAACGCACAACACTACTAAGATTATAGGTCTATCGCAATCGGTCTGCTGATTTTACGAGCTTCTCGTCCCGTCTGATAGCCTTGTTGGCTAAAAACAAAAAAACGATAGAAAGCACGGGTACGAAAACCCCAACACCTTTCTCCGAAAGCAAGCCTTCTCCAGATGAGTTTAGCATTCGATATACAAATATTCCTAGTAAAGTAAAATTTATAAGGACGTTCAGCCAGTTAAGCCACTGCTGAACACTTCTTTTCTTATATTTAAATATGGTGTATAGAGCCAATATTGCTGTTATCCCTAATAAGATACTCCTAAGCCAATCTATACTGAAAAGCATCGGGACGGCTACGGTAGCTACAATCACTACCAACAGCATATAAATAGTTTGTATTCTCTGAATCATTCTTTTTTGTTTTGAACGTGCAAATATAGTACTTTTTCTAAAACCTGAAAAATATTTTACTTTAATTTATCAAAACCATTACCATAAACCCCCATTACGTTAGTCTTCGTTACAAAGGCAGCTGGATCTATTGTTCGCACCAAACGGAAGATAGAAGTAGCCTCTGTGCGGCGAGCTATTACAATCACTATTTTTTGTGAGGATTTAGAATACCAACCTATCCCATCGATAATGGTACAACCGCGTTTGAGTTCACTATTGATGTGGTTCGCTATCTCATCATAGTGTTTAGAGAAGATAAACAACTGCACCGACTGTCTTGCTCCATTGATAACAATTTCTACCATCTGCCACATCAGAGGTAAGAGGATAAGTCCATAAATAGTCTTTTCAAGTGAATTGTCTTGGCGTTCCAAAATGAAGAAAGACGATAGCACGATACACACGTCTACCACCAAAAGAATACGCGCTATACTGATGCTATAATACTTGGTAATAACAAAGCCTATTATATCAGTGCCTCCTGTACTTCCGTTAGCTGAATAAACCAATCCTAAACCCGTACCGCATAGCAATCCTCCCATAATTACATTTAAGAAGTCGTCTCTCAAAGGAGGGTGTTCTATAAAATAAGGCATTAAATACTCTTTCCCAGCCCAAATTAATCCCGATAGAATAGTTATAGAGATGAGTGTTCGGTAGGTGAATTGCTTACTCATTGCTTTAAAGCCTATCACCAAAAGTATAAAGTTGATAATCCAATAGGTAATAGCCAAGTCGGCTCCTAACTTATAATTTAGGATAAGACAGATACCTGCCAAACCTCCCGTTACTATCCCATTAGGCATTATAAAGCCTGTAATTCCTATCGCATATGATATAAGCCCTAAGATGATAATAAGATAATCCTTTATGTAAAAAGACTTTAAGTATTTAATAGTCTTGCTATCTGCTATTGCCATAACACTACTTTAATTTTACAATGATTCTTTAGTCGTTTATTTTTTTAGGCGCAAAAGTACTATTTTTAATTGAATGTGCAAACCAAAACCGAAAAAGTATTTTTATTATTGCAAACTCTCTTTTATACGTCTTATAGCTTCTCGCAAATCTTTCTCAGAAGCGGCATACGAAAAGCGAATACAATTAGCATCACCAAAAGCTTCACCTGTAACAGTAGCTACCATTGCTTCTTCTAACAGATACAAAGAGAAGTCGGTTGCGTTATGGATATTGCGACCTCTTAGGGTTTTGCCAAAGAAAGACGATACATCGGGGAACACATAAAAGGCACCTTCGGGGACGTTGAGTTTGAACCCGTCAATCTCACTTAGGAGTTCTAATACTAAATCTCTACGCCTTTTAAACTCGTCTACCATATATTGTATTTTGCTCTTAGGTGCTTTCAGGGCAGCAATAGAAGCGCGTTGAGCTATGGCATTAGCACCGCTGGTTATTTGTCCTTGTACTTTGGTACAGGCTTTAGCAATCCATTCAGGGGCACCCATATAACCTATGCGCCAGCCAGTCATTGCAAAGGCTTTGGACATTCCATTTACGGTGATGGTACGTTCATAGAGTCCGTCGATTTCGGCTACACTAGTTACCCTCTCATTGGTGAAGTTGATATACTCATAAATCTCATCAGAGAGAATAAAGATGTTAGGGTGTTTTCTAAGCACTACAGCTAGAGCTTCTAATTCTTCTTTGCTGTATATAGAACCACTGGGGTTACAAGGGGTATTAAACCATACCATTTTAGTTTTAGGAGTAATAGCTGCTTCCAACTGAGCAGGAGTTATCTTGAAATCATTCTCAATGGTTGTGTGAACCTCTATGGGAACGCCTCCTGCCATTTTAGCTATTTCCTTATAACTCACCCAATAAGGAGCAGGAAATATCACCTCGTCACCAGGATTGAGCATCGCCAAGGCTACATTTGCCAAACATTGTTTAGCTCCCGTAGATACTACTATTTGTGAAGGCTTGTAATGAAGGTTATTGTCGCGTCTGAACTTTTCGCAAATCGCCTCTCTCAATTCCAAATAACCATCGATAGGAGTATATTTACTGTAGTTCTGTTGTACTGCCTCGATAGCTGCTTCTTTTATAAAATCAGGGATATCGAAATCGGGTTCGCCTAAGCTAAGACCAATGATGTCCTTGCCTTCGGCTTTTAGTTCACGCGTTTTGGCTGCCATTCCTAAGGTAGCCGATACTTCCATAGCGTTGATACGGTCGGACAAATACTGTTTCATACTGTTTTAAAAAGTTTATTTCAGTTGTAATTCTACCCATACAGGCAAATGGTCGGAAGGATAGAGACCATCGATGCGGGTTTCTATAATTTTATATTGTTTTACTTTTATAGACTTCTGAACAAAGATAAAATCTATATGTCCTTTCAAAGGTTCATCGGTTTTAAAAGCATTGAAAGTACCCATATTAGGTGTTTTATTAGTGGGTGATAACTGGGTGTCGTACAACTGAGATGCTATTTTTTGCACGGCAGGGTGCTCAGTAGGAAGATTGAAATCACCCATTAAGATGACTTTCCCGCCTTTAGCAATCTCTTTGATTTTTTGCAATACCAAGTCGGCACTTTGTACCTGAGCTACTTTGCCTTCGTGGTCGAAATGGAGATTGAACACCCAAAAGATCGTCTTTTTATCTTTGAGTTTTACCCAAGAGCAGATGCGGTTACAGCAAGTAGCGTCCCAGCCTAAGGAAGGCACCTCAGGAGTTTGAGAAAGCCAAAAGTTCCCTTTGTCGAGCAAGGTAAAACGTCCTTTTTTGAAGAAAATAGCCGAATGTTCACCTGCTCCCTTACCGTCGTCACGCCCTACACCTTCACGCTGATAAGTAGGGAAACGCTCTTCCAAAAATTTAAGTTGGTGTGGTAAAGCTTCTTGTACTCCAAAGATATCGGGGTTTGCCTCTGTAAGCACTGTAAATACCTTTTCTTTCCTATTGCCATCAGTCCAAGCGTTTACACCGTCTTGAGGAACTTCGCAACGAATGTTATAGGTCATTACAGTTAGGTCTTGCGCTATGGAAAAAGTAGGCAAGACACATAAAATAAATAATAATGGTTTCATAATAATGTTACTTTTAAATCATTCTTTTCGGTAAATGGGGTAAATAGGTTTGTCTTCCTCTTTCACTAAAACACTATCAAAAAAGTTCCAATTAAAGAAAGAATCAGGTGCTTGAGGTTCTAAGGTTTCTAACAGATAGTGTTTAGCGGGTTGCGCTACCTCAATAAGATAATCGCCTTTGTAAAATTGTACTTTTTCTTTCTGAGAACTCACTTGTGTTTGGTGATGGAAATAATGCCCCTCAAACGGATAGGTATAAGTTTTAAAACCCTCAATGCGATAAGATGTTACATTCATCAGCGTATCTTTCTCTATTTCTGTTATTGCTACACCGTTAGCTTTTAGGCGGTCAATTACTCTTTGCCATACTTTAGGAACGATATAACTTTGAGGAATACTAACACTCTGCACGGGTTTAAAATGATTATAAAGAGGTTTTTCATCTACTTTTGTATATTGAGTAGAATCTATTTCCCATTCCAACGAATATTCTTTTTGTGCATTATCAGCCTCTGTTTGTTTGATTTTTACTTGCTTGATATACTGATTGTCAGCATCGGCTATTTCTACAAGGTTTTTCATCATCTCATAGTTAGCTTCTACGCGTTGTTTGTAGGGTTTCTGCCCATTAGTATTAATGCGGATACTCATACAGTTCCACAAGCTGACATAACCAGTGGCATATCGAGGAATATCGGGGTGTGAGGATAAGGTTAATTGCTTAAAAGGGGTTCTCAAACTATCGCTTTGGAAAGGGAGTTGTCTTTTTTCTAACTGCTGAGAGAGACGTGGCAATAAAGCATCACGTACATAACCTCCTGTAAAAACGCCTAACTTCTCAATTTGTGAGGTAGAATAGCTTAACACATAAGGAGCATTAGCTACATCAGTTACGTGGTTATCAATAAAGATATCTGGCTGTACTTCTTGTAAGATTTTAGCAAACGACAAGGTATTTTCTACATCAGCTTTTACAAAATCGCAGTTTAAATTGTAGTTTGCTTCACTGTTTTTCCTACCTGTGAGCATTCCGCCTATATTATACACTGGGATAGTTACTACTATCACATTTTTGGAAAGCTTGATTTCATTCTGCGCCAAATTACGAAAGAGCAACATAGTAGCGTCCACTCCATCAGGTTCGTTGCCGTGAATAGCACTATTGATAAAAACAATGGTTCTATCTTTGTGATACTTGGAGAGATTAAACTCGGCATCGGGACTGTAGATTACCAAGTGCAACGGCTGACCATTATCGGTTTGCCCCATTGTTTTAAAGGAAATAGATGCAAACTCTTTCGATAAATCTTTGTAGTACTCTATTACTTCCTCATATGATGAGCTCTTGGTACCATCAGTTTGCTCAAAGGGTGTTTGGTAGTTTTCTCTTGGAGAGAAGAAAGGTGTATCACAACCCACAAAAGCCACTGCTAATATTATATAAGCAATATATTTCACTTCTATTTTTAACATATTATTCTTTTAATATTTATTTTTTAGCAATTGATTGACCTTATACCTTTGTCGAACAAACTTACCTTATAGCCTAAGGCTTTGGCATCATTGGCACTATAAGCTACACAAAAATCACCTGCTAAGCCACAAAATACGAGTTCTGTAATGCCTTTGTCTTGCAAAAAGCCGTGTAATCCTGTGTTGTTCTGTTTATTATTATCAAAAAAAGCACTGTAGCTATCTACTTCGGGATTCATTCCTTTGCGAAAGATGGCTGCAATGGGACGAATATCTAAATCTTTATGCAGTTCAGCTCCGAAAGTACCTTGCACACAGTGGTCTGGCCACAGTATTTGGTCGATACCTCCGAGCTGTATTACTTCAAAAGGCTTTTTACCTGCGTGCTGACTTGCAAAACTTTTATGAGTAGCAGGGTGCCAATCTTGTGTTGCAACAATAAGGTCATACCCTTGTGTCATTTCGGCATTGATAAAGGGAATTATTTGGTCGCCTTGGGGTACAGGTAATGTACCGGTAGGCATAAAATCGTTTTGAACATCTATAATTACAAGTGCTTTCATAGTAACTCTTTTCTAAACTAATGATTAATGATTAATGGTTAATGGTGAGTTAGGAGGGATTATACGAAATCTTATGTGATAAACAGTGTGAGCCACACTAGCAAATAAGCAATGAACGAACAAAAGACGAACAATGAACGAACAATGAACGAACAAAAGACGAACAATGAACGAACAATGAACGAACAAAAGACGAACAAAAGACGAACAAAAGACGAACAATGAACGAACAATGAACGAACAATGAACGAACAAATGACGAACAAATGACGAACAAATGACGAACAAATGACGAACAAATGACGAACAAATGACGAACAAATGACGAACAAATGACGGTGCGAGCCGCACGGGCAAATGAACAATGAACGAACAAATGACGGTGCGAGCCACACGGGCAAATGAACAATGAACGAACAAATGACGGTGCGAGCCACACGGGCAAATGAACAATGAACGAAGAAAAGGTATAGTAAAGTTATTGTTATATTGGAAATAAAAAGTACTTTACCTCGCTTCTTCTACATTTCTATCAATCTCCTCTACCTTTGGCTTTTGTGGCAAAGGTACAGCTTTTTTGAATATTATTGCTATCTTTGCCAAAAAAATATTTTACCAATGCACTTTTTATCAGAAGATTTAGAAAATTACGCTTGCGAACATACTGACAGCGAACCTCCTTTACTGCAAGAACTCAGTAGGCGCACTCACCTTACTGTATTGCAACCGAGAATGATTAGTGGTCATTTACAAGGGCGTTTCCTCAGTTTGCTCTCTAAATTGATACAGCCTAAAACTATTTTGGAAATAGGCACTTACACGGGCTACGCAACCCTCTGTTTGGCAGAAGGTTTGGCAATTGATGGTGTTTTGCATACTATCGACATCAAAGAGGAACTCACTGACCTGCAAAGAGAGTTTTTTGATCGGAGTGGCTATGGGGCGCAAATTGTGCAACACTTAGGCAAGGCAACCGATATTATCCCTACTCTCAGCACTACTTTCGACCTTGTTTTCATAGATGCTGACAAACAGAATTACGCTCATTATTTTGATTTGGTGATAGAGAAAATGAACTCAGGAGGTGTTATCCTCTCTGACAATGTGTTGTGGAGTGGTAAAGTAGTGCAAGAAGTAAAGCCTTCGGATAAACATACCCAAGCCTTAATGGCTTACAACCAAAAACTAAAAGAAGACCCTCGTATAGAGACAGTGCTACTCCCCATACGGGACGGTATTACCATATCGAGAGTAAAATAGAGTAATTAAAAAATTAATCCTCATTTTTATATTGTTATTTGTTAATTATTTTATACCTTTGTGCCTGTTTTAAAAAGCAATTCATTGGATGAGAATATTCTTAGCAACCATATTTCTGATACTTAGTAGTCCTCTTCTGCGTGCGCAAGATACTACCCACAAAAAGGATTTAAAAGTGGGATTGGTACTCAGCGGTGGAGGTGCGAAAGGGTTAGCACATATAGGGGTACTAAAAGTGTTGGAAGAAGCAGGGGTGCGCATCGATTACATCGGGGGTACGAGTATGGGGGCTATGGTAGGAGCTTTGTATGCGGCGGGTTATTCAGCTAATGAGTTGGACTCTATCTTCCGTCAGTTAGACTTTGATAAACTCTTGCAAGACAAGACTTCACGCCGTGCTAAATCATTACACGAGCGCTATATATACGACCGTTACGCAGTAGCATTGCCTTTCAATAACTTCAAAGTAGGGTTGCCTCGTGCGGTATCAAAAGGACAAAACATCTATAACGAGTTTGTGAAACTACTTTATCCGGTGAATGAAATCTATGATTTTTCGCAGTTACCCATTCCTTTCTTGTGTGTAGCAACGGATATAGAAACAGGTAAAGGCGTAGTACTTGAAAACGGTTTCTTGCCTCAAGCAATACAAGCAAGCGGTTCGTTTCCTTCGCTATTCGATTTGGTAGAAATAGATGGTAAATGGCTTACCGATGGCGGTATTGCCGATAATTATCCGGTAGACGAAGTTAAGAAAAAAGGAATGGATATTATCATAGGGGTAGATGTACAGAGTCCGCTAGCAAAACGAGAGGAGATTAACTCTTTTTTGAGTATTTTTTCGCAGATTACTACCTTCCCAATGATAGATAATATGCCAAAAAAAATAAAAGAGACCGATGTGTACATCAAACCTAATATAGAGGGATTCAACGTTATTTCGTTTGATAAAGGAGAGATAATCATCAACAATGGCAAAATAGCAGCGGAACATTTTCTACCAAGATTGCGTGAGATTGCAGCTCAACAAAAACATACAGAGGAAAGAGAACGAATACAAAAGATAGATTCCTTTTACTTAAAAGATGTCCATTTTCATAACAACGAGCACTTTTCACGTAGTTATTTGCGCGGTAAACTACACTTGAAATATCTAAACCGTAAGATTTCGTTCGAGCAACTGAACGACGGAATCGACAACTTGATGGCTACTAACAATTTCCATTCTATCAATCACCAGATTAGGCACACATTTGAAGGGGAACATATAGACTTTTATTTAAGAGAGAATCCGCAACGCACCTTTTTGAAATTTGGGATACATTATGACAATCTGCTAAAAACAGGGTTCTTGATGAACTATACTCGGAACTATTTCTTACAAAGCAGTGATTTTCTTTCACTCGACCTTATTGTGGGAGATAACATACGCTATCAGTTTGATTATTTTGTGGATAAGGGATTTTACATCAGTTATGGATTGCGGTCTAAGTTTGTGCAATTCGACCGGAAGCTGAACACAAAACGCTTGTCTAACTACCGAATAGAGCAGTCGGAACTCAACCGAATGGACGTAGAGGCTTACGACTGGGTAAATCAGCTGTATTTGCAAACACTTTCGGGTAATGGTTTTGTATTTGGCTTAGGAGTAGAGCACCGCAAAATACAGTTTGATACTGAGCAAGTGCATTCAATAAGTTCAGCAACTTCGTATTCGGAAAAGAGTCATATAGGCAGTCTGTATTCTTATCTTAAATACGACAGCTTTAACAATAGCTTTTTCCCCAGTAGAGGGGTGTACTTCAATACACAGTTCAATTTTTATGCACTTGCCTCTAACTACTCAGATTTTAACAAATTTACAACGGGTAAAACAGAGTTATCATTTGCTTTTCCTATCTTGCCAAGATTGAGCGCACGAGTAGGATTAGAAGGCGGTGTTACCATAGGAGGCTCTAATGTATACTCATTAGACTTCTTTTTAGGAGGGTATAACAAGAATGTATTTACGAACTATTCACCTTTTTACGGCTATGATTTTTTGAGTATTGGTGCTAAAAACTACTTAAAATCAGAATTGGTAATAGATATCCAACCCTTTAAGAAACAACACTTGCTATTATTAGCGAATATTGCTAAAGCAGACAATAATCTTTTTGAGAGCTTTGAGTGGAAGAAATACCCAGACTATTCGGGGTATGGGATAGGATATAGCATTGAGAGCTTTTTAGGTCCTATAGAACTGAAGTGCACTTACTCACCTGAAATAAGACAAGCGATATGGCTGTTTAATATAGGGTACTGGTTCTGATTAGGTAAAAGGTAAAAGGTAAAGCCAGCGAGGACTCACAGCTGGGTATGTGAATAAAAAGTAAAAGGTAAAAGCGGTAGCGACTAAATACTAACAACTGATAACTAAAAACTAATAATTAATAAATATAATGAAAATAACAGAGTTAGAACCAAAACAGTTATGGGCGAACTTTGCGAGCTTGAATGCTGTGCCTCGTCCATCAAAAAAAGAAGAGAAAGTCATTGCTTTTATGGTGGCTTTCGGCAAAAGTTTAGGGCTTGATACCTACCAAGACGAAACGGGCAATGTGATTATTAAAAAGCCTGCTACGGCAGGAATGGAAAACCGCAAAACAGTAGTGTTACAATCACACCTCGATATGGTACACCAAAAGAACAATGATACGGTATTCGACTTTAGTACGGAAGGTATCAAAATGTTAGTAGATGGCGACTGGGTACGTGCTGATGGTACAACTTTGGGAGCCGATAACGGTATTGGGGTTGCGAGTATTATGACTATCTTACAAAGTAAGGATATCCCCCACCCTGCTCTTGAAGCTCTCTTTACTATTGACGAAGAAACAGGAATGACGGGTGCTAAAGGGCTCAAAGGCGGATTGCTCTCTGGTGATTTTCTTCTCAACTTAGATACTGAGGAAGACGACGAAATTGATATAGGATGTGCCGGTGGTGTAGATGTATCGGCGTTTAGAGAGTACGACGTGGTAGATACGCCTGATAATTCAGTAGGCTATACACTTACCATAAAAGGATTGCACGGCGGACATAGTGGTACAGATATCCATAAGGGTTATGCTAATGCCAACAAACTGATGAACCGTATATTATTCACTTGTACTGAGAAATTTGGTTTGCACATTGCAAGTGTAGATGGAGGCGGTTTGCGCAATGCTATTCCGAGAGAAAGCGTAGCGGTGGTAACTATTAATAAAAACGACGAAGTGGCTTTTAAAAAAGAAGTAGCTACACTTACCCAAGCACTCCAACACGAGTATTCAGTAACTGAACCGACTCTTACAGTATTACTTGAACCTACTGCGGTACCTGAGAAAGTAATGGAAGAAGAAGAACAAGAAGATGTATTACGCGCTCTTTACGCAGCTTTCAATGGGGTGTATAAAATGAGTCAGACGATTGCTGACCTTGTAGAAACCAGCAATAACGTAGCAAGGGTACAAATTAAAGACGGCGAAATAAACGTGTATTGCCTCACTCGTTCAGCTTCAGAAACTTCTAAATATGATTTGGCTGATACGATTCGCAGTAGTTTTGAGTTAGCTGGATTTGAAGTAGAATACACCGGTAGTTACCCAGGTTGGGAGCCCAAAGTAGATGCTGAAATCTTGAAGATTGTAAAAGCACAATACAAAACGCTCTTCGGTGAAACACCTAATGTAGTAGCTTGCCACGCAGGCTTAGAATGTGGCATTTTAGGAACCCATTACCCCAAAATGGAAATGGTGAGCTTTGGTCCTACTATCAAAGGGGCACACTCGCCTGCTGAAAAGGTAAATATAGCTTCTGTACAGAAGTTTTGGAAGTTCTTACTAGCGATATTGCAACATATTCCTAACAAATAAGAAGAAATATACAGTTACTTACATAAAAAAGGGAAAGCTATCTGATTGATAGCTTTCCCTTTTTCTAATATTATAAACTTTTTATATTACTTATTTAAGGCTTCCGACCATATCTTCAGGACGTACCCATTTATCGAAGTCTTCCGGAGTTACATAACCTAAACGCACAGCTTCTTCTTTAAGGGTTGTGCCATTGCGGTGAGCCGTTTGCGCTATTTCGGCTGCTTTATAATAGCCAATCTTAGTGTTAAGAGCTGTAACAAGCATTAACGAGTTATCTACTAATTCCTTAATACGTTTGTAATTAGGTTCAATACCACTTGCACAGTGTTCTTCAAATGATACACAAACATCTCCTATCAATTCAGCTGATTTAAGAAAGTTAGACGCCATCAATGGTTTAAATACATTTAATTCATAATGACCTTGTGTACCTCCTATTGAAATGGCTACATCATTACCCATTACTTGAGCTGCCACCATTGTCATAGCTTCACATTGAGTAGGATTTACTTTACCGGGCATAATAGAGCTACCAGGTTCGTTAGCAGGAATGATGATTTCACCTATACCTGAGCGAGGTCCTGAAGCCATCATACGAATATCGTTTGCAATTTTATTAAGCGATACGGCTAATTGTTTAAGAGCTCCGTGGCTTTCGACAATTGCATCGTGAGAAGCCAAAGCTTCAAACTTATTAGGAGCAGTTACAAAAGGTAGACCGGTGAATTTAGCAATGTATTCAGCTACTTTCACGTCGTAACCTTTAGGGGTATTGAGACCTGTACCTACGGCTGTACCTCCTAAGGCTAATTCTGAAAGGTGAGCTAATGTGTTTTTAAGAGCACGCAAACCGTGGTCGAGTTGAGATACGTAGCCAGAAAGTTCTTGTCCCAAAGTAAGTGGTGTAGCGTCCATAAGGTGCGTACGACCTATTTTTACTACATTTTTAAAGGCTTCAGATTTAGCAGCGAGAGTATCGCGTAGTTTCTGAACACCAGGAATAGTTTTCTCAACTACCATTTTATAGCAAGCGATGTGCATACCGGTAGGAAAAGTATCATTAGACGATTGTGATTTATTTACATCGTCATTGGCTTTTAGTACGGGGTCGCCTTCACCTATTTTTTTACCAGCCAACACTTGAGCACGATTGGCAATCACTTCGTTCACATTCATATTAGATTGTGTACCTGAACCGGTTTGCCAAATTACTAATGGGAATTGGTCGTTGAGTTTGCCTTCGAGAATTTCATCGCAAACTTGAGCGATAGCATCGCGTTTTTCGGCTGAAAGCACTCCTAAATCGAAGTTTGCATAAGCGGCAGCTTTTTTAAGGTAAGCAAAACCACGGATAATTTCAATCGGCATAGAAGCGGGTGCACCGATTTTAAAGTTGTTGCGTGAACGCTCTGTTTGTGCTCCCCAATATTTATCGGCTGGCACTTTCACTTCACCCAAAGTGTCTTTTTCAATTCTATAACTCATTTTGTTTGTATTAGTTAAAATAATCTTCTTTTAAAAACGCTACAAAGATACGTTGTATTTTCTAAATATTAAAATTTTTCTGAGATTTTTTGATACCATTACTGTATTCTATTTATTAAAGACAGGTAGTGCGATCCACACAGACAGGTGCGAGTCGCACGGACAGTTGTAGCACGACGGACAGTTGTAGCACGACGAGCATTTTGGGGGTGAAATGAATTAATGATGAAATTAGGAGAGGAATATACAAAACTTATAGGGAACTTACGGGATAATCGAACAATAAGTGGCTTTTCAGTGGGTCTACAGTGGCTTTTCAGTGGGTCTACAGCGGCTCTACAGTGGCTCTACAGTGGCTCTACAGTGGCTCTACAGTGGCTCTACAGTGGCTCTACAGTGGCTCTACAGTGGCTCTACAGTGGCTCTACAGTGGGTCTAGAACGAATAAAAGACGAATGATGAATAAATCTAAGTTAAAGCTAAAAGATAGATAAAAAGAAGGTTATTAGTAGATTTCAACTTTGCCAAAGTTTGAAACTTGGGCAAAGTTCATACAAAAAGCGGTGCAAGGTACAAGGTCAGATAGAGAAAAGACGAGTGAGAAGCCCCCGAACCCCCGAAGGGGGACAAGCCTTAAAGAGAAATTGGTAAAGGCTATCGGTCTGAAAGACAAGACTTATTTGAAGATAGAACAAAGTTAAAGCAAGCTTAAGAAAAACAAAAGACGGTGCGAGCCACACGGGCAGATAAACAATTAACAAACAAAAGACGGTGCGAGCCGCACAGGCAAATGAACAAATGACGAACAAATGACGAACAAATGACGAACAAATGACGAACAAATGACGAACAAATGACGAACAAATGACGAACAAATGACGAACAAATGACAAACAAATGACGAACAAATGACGAACAAATGATGAAGGAAAGATGAGGCTATGATAATTGTAAAAAAGCGTTTTTATCGTATTATGATGTAAGTGAAATAGAGCTTTTAGTTATATTGAAATATTGGTAAATCAATTAATTAACAAATTGGGAGATTTTTTTTTCATCGTTCGCAATTATTTTAGTACTTTTGCACAAATTTTTTAGATTATGAATTTCGATGTAAAGGAGATTATCTCCGCTACTATGGTGCTCTTTGCGGTAGTTGATATTATCGGGAGTGTGCCTATCATTATTAATCTGCGCAAAAAAGCAGGACGTATACAATCTGAGAAAACAGCTATTGTAGCCGGTATTTTGCTTATTCTGTTTTTATTTATAGGCAAGCAATTACTCAATTTGTTTGGAGTAACGGTTGAGGCATTTGCTGTAGCTGGGGCATTTATTCTCTTTTTTCTCGCCTTAGAGATGATTTTAGGTATCACCCTCTACAAAGGTACTACGCCTGAGACTGCCTCTATTGTCCCTTTGGCTTTCCCTATGGTGGCAGGAGCAGGGGCTCTCACTACTGTACTCTCCCTTAGGGCAAAGTTTTATGTAGAGAATATTATAGTGGCAATCCTCATTAATATGATTATTGTGTATATAGTGCTTAAATCTTCGGAGAAAATAGAGAAGTTTTTAGGCAAACAGGGCATTACCGTAATTCACAACCTTTTTGGTGTTATACTTTTAGCGATTGCAGTAAACTTGTTTACTACTAATATTAGGGCGATGTTATTTGGGCAATGATGAATGACAAATGACAGTACGAACCTCATCGACAAATAAAAAATTACGAAAAAGCTACTAACTTCAAAGAATTATAACTAACAATTAAACAAAATGATAAACAAAGAAGATAATTTCTTTCTCTTAGCGGGACCTTGTGCCATAGAAGGAGAGGATATGGCGATGAAAATTGCTGAACATATAGTGAATATCACTCATAAACTGAATATATCCTACATTTTTAAAGGGAGTTTTAAGAAAGCCAATAGGAGTCGCGTAGATTCGTTTACGGGCATAGGCGATGAAAAGGCACTAAAAATACTCCAAAAAGTAGGGCAAACCTTTAATGTTCCTACTGTTACTGATATTCATCAGGTGAGCGATGCGGCGATGGCTGCCGAATATGTAGATGTACTGCAAATACCAGCTTTCTTGGTGCGCCAGACTGATTTGGTGGTGGCAGCAGCCGAAACGGGCAAGGTAGTGAACCTGAAAAAAGGTCAGTTTATGAGTCCTGAGAGTATGCAATTTGCCGTGCAAAAAGTATTTGATAGTGGCAATGAAAAAGCGTTGATAACTGACCGTGGCACGATGTTCGGTTATCAAGACTTGATAGTAGATTTTCGCGGAATTCCGACGATGCGCAAGTTTGCTCCCGTAGTAATGGACGTTACGCACTCGCTACAACAACCTAACCAAAGTAGTGGGGTAACAGGCGGTCGCCCAGATATGATTGAAACCATTGCCCGCGCTGCTATTGTGAACAATGCTGATGGACTTTTTATCGAAACCCATTTTGACCCTGCTAATGCCAAAAGTGATGGGGCAAATATGCTACATCTCGACCTCCTTGAAGGTCTTTTAACGCGTTTGGTTGCCATTCGCAAAACAATTAACGAATTTTAATGAACTATACTGAAGCGCTTTCTAATCCTATTTTTAAACTCATAAGCGATATTTCAGCTGAGATATCGCTTGAAAGTTACGTGATTGGGGGCTTTGTACGCGATTATTTATTAGAGAAAAAACTTCCCAAAGACATCGATGTAGTATCAATCGGTAGTGGTATTTCGTTGGCTGAAAAAGTAGCTGAGCGATTGCCTAATGCTCCTAAAGTATCGATATTTAAAAACTTTGGTACAGCAATGATTAAAGCCGATGGCTTGGATATTGAGTTTGTAGGGGCACGCCGTGAAAGTTATGAGGCAAACTCACGCAAGCCTTATGTAGAGAGTGGCACGCTACAAGACGACCAAAATCGTAGGGATTTCACTATCAACGCAATGGCTTTCTCTCTGAACAGAGACACTTTTGGCGAGCTTATCGACCCTTTTGACGGCTTAGGCGACTTAAAACGAAAGCTCATTCGTACCCCCTTAGACCCTGATATTACTTATTCAGACGACCCTTTGCGTATGATGCGTGCTATTAGGTTTGCTACCCAACTGAACTTTAAGATTGAAAAGCAGTCGCTAAAAGCTATTACTGATAATAAGGAACGGCTAAAAATCATCTCGAGCGAGCGTATTGTAGAGGAACTGAACAAGATACTCGCTTCGCCTAAACCTTCTATTGGACTGAAATTGCTGTACGAAACGGGCTTGTTGCACTATATCCTCCCAGAACTCATTGCCTTGCAAGGGGTGGAGGAACACGACGGACAACGCCATAAAGATAACTTTTGGCATACCTTAGAAGTGGTGGATAATATATCAGAAAACACCGATAACCTCTGGTTACGTTGGGCAGCACTCTTACACGACATTGGCAAAGCACCTACCAAACGCTTCGACAAGAAGATAGGTTGGACATTTCACGGACACGAGTTTGTGGGGAGCAAGATGGTATATCACCTCTTCAAACGTTTGAGAATGCCTCTGAACGACAAGATGAAATACGTGCAGAAAATCGTAAAGATGAGTTCGCGCCCTATTATCATCGCTGATGATATCGTTACTGATTCGGCTGTACGCCGTTTGGTATTTGATGCTGGAGAGGAGTTTGAAGACCTAATGACCCTCTGCGAAGCTGATATTACTACTAAAAACCCTAAGAAATTCAAAAAATATCACGACAATTTCCAGATAGTACGCCAAAAGGTAGTGGAAGTAGAAGAGAAAGACCACATTCGCAATTTCCAACCTCCGGTAAGTGGTGAAGAGATAATGCAGACGTTCAACTTACCTCCTTCACAACCGGTAGGAATGCTAAAAGAAGCGATAAAAGAAGCGATTTTAGAAGGTAAAATCCCCAATGAATACGAGGCTGCCAAAGCCTTTATGATGGAGAAAGCAAAGAAGATGAAATTGATTTAGAGGTACGAGGTGCGAGGTGCGAGGTGCGAGCCGCACAGGCAGTGTGAGTCGCACAGGCAGTGTGAGCCAGACAGGCAATTAATTTAGTAATGAGATTATGGTTTTTCATATTATTGCTGATGAGTCCGCTTTTGATGAGGGGGCAAGAAATGACGCGTATCAGAGGAAAGATATTCTACAACAATGCGCCTTTGGAAGGGGTGCATATTCAAAACATAGACAACCAGCACTATACTACTACCGATGCTGAGGGGTCTTTTTCGATAGACGCTACCAAAGGACAGAGCTTAAAAGCTACGTATGTAGGCAAGAAAACACTTTACCACAGCCTTACACAAGTGGATTTACAGCGACTGGTTGTTTTAAAAATGGCTGATATTACCATTGCATTAGAAGAAGTGAGTGTTACTGAAAAACCTAAGATTACTGCTCAGAGTTTGGGTATTTTACAACATACTCCAAAAGAACGCACTTGGGAAGAGAAACGGAAGTACGCTAATACAGATATTCTTCAAATAGACAAATTCTCCCTCTACAAACTACTAGTAGGAAATGTGAGTTTTAATTTCAATGCAATTATCAACCACCTGAACGGAAAGGCAAAGATTATAAAGCAACAAGTTATCAATGAAAAGAACCTAAGGGTGGCACATTACATCGTAAATGAGATGGGCAACTACCTCAAAAATGAACATCACCTAACGGAAGAAGAAATAGGCACCTTAGCTTTCTATGTAATGGAAAAACCCGAAGCACATCGGCTTGTAGAGCGAAAAGACAACAAGCAATTAGAATTTATGTTATACGAATGGTGGAATGAATTAACTAATTTACAGAAAGAAGAAACAAAAAAAAATGTTAATAATTAATTGTTATTTAATAATTAATTTGTACCTTTGCTAACGAAAAACAACGCTGATAAAATATATAACAAGAGTCAGCCTCTATATAAAATTAATTTTATGAAAAGTATTGAAACAGCAAAAATGTGGCTTTCTGACACTTTTGATGCAGAAACCCGCAACAAGGTTCAAGCCCTCATCGACGGAAATCCCGATGAGCTCAACGAAGCCTTTCACAAGAACTTAGAGTTCGGTACTGGTGGTATGCGTGGTATTATGGGAATTGGTACTAACCGAATCAACAAATACACGTTAGGCAAAAACACCCAAGGATTGAGCAACTACCTCAAAAAATGCTTCCCTAACCAAGAGATTAAAGTGGCTATCGCTCACGACTGTCGCAACAACTCTAAGAAGTTTGCCAAAATAGTAGCCGATGTGTTTGCGGCTAATGGCATAAAAGTATTCCTCTTCTCTGACCTCCGTCCTACCCCAGAGCTTTCGTTTACAGTACGCTACTTAGGCTGTCAAGCGGGTATCGTGCTTACCGCCTCTCACAACCCCCCAGAATACAACGGTTATAAAGTGTATTGGGAAGACGGCGGACAAACCGTACCGCCCGAAGACGGTGATATTATGAAAGCTATTGAAGCAATTGACTTCAAAGACATCAAATTCAACGCCGATGAGAGTCTTATTCACTACATCGACAAAGAACTTGACAATGCTTTTGCCGAAGCATCTATCAAACACGGAGACTTCAATGCTCCTGAGAAAGACAAGCTAAAAATTGTATTTACTTCTTTGCACGGAACGTCTATCACTATGGTTCCCGATGTGCTCAAACGCGCTGGCTTTACCAATGTACACATCGTAGAGGAACAAGCTGTACCTGATGGTAATTTTCCTACCGTAAAATCACCTAACCCCGAAGAGCCCGAAGCTCTTACGTTGGCACTCAAAAAAGCAGACGAAATAGGAGCTGATATCGTAATAGGTACCGACCCCGATTGTGACCGAATAGGTATAGCCGTTCGCGACCTTCACGGCAAAATGGTGCTACTTAACGGTAACCAAACAATGGTAATGATGACCGACTTTCTCTTGGCACAACAAAGCAAAAGAGGCTTTAAAGGCAACGAGTTTGTAGCTTCTACTATTGTTTCAACTCCTATGGTTCACGCAATTGCTAATGCATACAAAGTGCAATATAAAGAAGGACTCACAGGCTTTAAATGGATTGCCAAAATGATTAAAGATTTCTCTAAGCTTACTTTCATAGGCGGTGGAGAGGAAAGCTTCGGTTATATGGTTGGTGATTTCGTACGCGATAAAGATGCCGTAACTGCGACCCTATTGGCTTGTGAGATTGCTGCATTTGCTAAAGCTAAAGGCAGTTCGTTCTACAAAGAATTGCTACACGCTTATACCAAATACGGATTCTACAAAGAGTACCTCATTTCCTTAGTGAAAAAAGGCATTTCGGGCTCAGAAGAGATTGCTAAGATGATGAAAGACTTGCGCGAAAATCCGTTGAAGGAAATTAACGGAGAAAAAGTAACGCTAATTTGCGATTACCAATCGTCTAAGGCATTCCACCCACTTACTGGCAAAGTAGAAGATATAGACGTTCCTAAATCGAATGTACTCATCTACCACACCGATAAAGGCACTCGTGTGGCAGCGCGCCCCAGCGGTACAGAGCCTAAGATTAAGTTTTATTTCAGTGTAAATACATCTTTGAGCAGTGTAGACGCTTTTGAAGCAACTCAAAAGGTTTTGGATAGCAAAATCCAAAAGATAGTAGAAGAGTTGAAGCTAAAATAGTGAACCACTCTATATACTCTATATAGAGTCTGCAAATAGACAGTACCTCTGCATTCAACAATTGAATGTAGAGGTACTTTTTTTGAGAAAGAAATATATAAAAACAGAAAACAGAGCCCCTTTTACAAGGAACTCCGTTTTCATCTTCAATAAAGCTAAAAATCTTTATCTTTATTTGTAACCAGGGGTTTGAGTAACGAGTGTATCTCTGCTGATAATATCAGAATTGATAGGCCAAAGTAGCTTATGTGCTTCTGTATTTTGGTTCAGTATAGGCTCTACATTGCCTGCCACTGTACCATAACTTGCCTCTTTTGAAAATACAAGAGGTTTACCAGAGGCATCTTGTAGACGGCGAACATCAAACCAGCGTTTAGATTCGGCTACAAACTCTTTATCACGTTCTTTCAAGATAGCTAACTCACCATCAGCAAAGTTAGTATGTGTATACGCATTAGCTGAAGTATAATTTGAACCATAAGCCCTCTGTCTAATTTGGTTGATATAAGTAGAGGGGTCAGAGCCTTGCTTATTAGCTATCTCAGCATACATCAACAGTACATCGGCATAGCGGTATACAGGTATATCATCAGAGAAAACACGAGTGTTCGCTGAGTTTATAAAGCCTATATATTTGATGAGAGCTATCCCTCTCCCTTGTGTTTTAGCTGCATTAGAGTAGAACGATAGGAATGTAGTAGCTCTACGGGTATCAGTAGCATCAAAAGCCTGAAACAATTCAAATTTATACTCATTGAATAAGAACCCTGACTGAATCTTCAAGGGGTCGTTATTAGGAAAAGCTTTCCCAGTTTCATCGTATTTATTGATAAAATTGGGCGGGTAATACATAAATGAGTTGAACGGAGTACTTGCTTCATTTTCTAAAAAAGCCATTGCAAATATAATCTCATTATTTTGCTTTTTATTGTAAGCAAATACATCAGCATAGTTAGGCAAAAGGCTAAATTTACCTGAACTAGCTACCTTGTCTAATGCTTCTTTTGCAGTGTCTAAATCAGATGCAGAAGGAACTTGGTCACCGGTAGTGACTTTGGCTGACCAAAGATAAATCTCAGCTTTCAGCATTAAGGTGGCATAATATGACCAATGTATTCTATCAAAATTATTCACTCTGTTAGAATCTGTAAAATATTTTTCAGAGTTATTAATATCGGTCTTTATGAAATCTAAAGTAGCTTTTGGAGTACTGCGAGGCGTAAATAATTCTTTACCACTACTAGGTGTCTTGTCTAATATTTCAGTTCCAGTTTTAATGGGTACACCCCCATAGGTTCTGTAAAGCCAAAAATAGTACCACGCACGCATTCCATACATTTGCCCTAAATAATAATTCTTATTGGTTTCAGTTAAATAATTGGCTTCTAGAATATTCTTAATAGCATTGTTAATATTAAAAATCTTTCCATAAAAGTCAAACCAAGAACTATTGTTAGGATTTTGAGCAGAAAAGTTCTGTATTTTTATATCCGAATAATATATATTCTGCTCTAATGATGATGTACCACCGGGCACCATAGTACCTCCACGTGCTTCACCCATTATCCAATAGTTAAAATCATTGCTTCTAAATTGGTTATGTACTCCCTCGATAGCCCCTACTATTTGGGCTTCATTTTTCCAGAAGTTACCACTACCGTTATAGTCCTTTGGAACAAGGTCTAAATCATTACAAGAGACTGTAAACAATAGTCCTGCGATAATTGTTATATATTTTAAAACTTTCATATGTTGCATTTTTTAAAAGGTTAGATTCAATCCTAAGATAATAGTCCTTGGCAATGGATAGCCTGAGTTTGATTGCCCTAAAGCCTCAGGAGAGTAAGTTTCGGCTTTAGTAAGGTAACCTAAGTTTTGACCTATCAAAGATAGTTCTAAATTATCAAGTCCCATTTTACTCACTATATCTTTTTGGAAATTATAGCTAAGAGCTATCTCACGGAAGGCTAAGTAACTTCCTTCATAAATAAACATTGTTGAACTGCGGTAGTAATTACGTTTACCAAGCTGGTCAGCCCAATAATATTTAGGATATTTAGCAGTAGGGTTATCAGGTGTCCAAGTATCATTTACCTGTTTAACAGTGTTAAAAGTACCTTGCATATTACCTAAGTACCAAGGTAATGAGTTACCTATTGAGATACGCTGTTTAAAGTTGAGCGCATAGTCCATACGGGCAGAGAGTCGGATATTTTTATAACTTAAGGTAGTATTGATACCTCCTGTCCATTTAGGGTAAATATTACCAGCTTTCACTAAATCATAATTATCAATTTTACCATCTCCATTCACATCTCTCCAAATTACATCTCCAGGCTGGATAGGAAGTCCTTTTTCTTTTTCAGCATCGCTTAGTCTTGCCCAAGCGGCAGGTCCGTATAGTTTTTTAGATCCGGTTTCATCAACCAAATTATCAGCCAAGCGTTTTACTTGTTCTTCATTTTGGTATATACCTAACGCTTCGTGAGCATACATATCACCAGGCTCTTGTCCTTCTTGATAACCTCCTACCCATTCTTTTTCACCTGTGGTAGGATTATAGACCTCAATAGCATCTTGCCTATTATTAGGGTAACCGTTATGAGGTAGTTTTACTACCGTATTTTTGTTATAAGCAGCATTTATCGCTAAACTCCAATGCAAATCATTCTTATCAATAATCCGGAAGTTGGTTTCTATCTCTACTCCTCTGTTTCTGAAAGACCCATTATTAGTATTGATAGCAGAAGCTCCTGATGAGTGTGGAAGTGTCATTGACTGTATCTTATCACTTGTCAAACGATCGTACAATGTAAAATTAGCATTGATACGGTTTTGGATAAAACCTAAATCTAATCCAACTTCAAAGGTACGCGTTTTCTCCCAACGAAGTCCTTTATTAGGAAAAGTACCTATGACATAACCTACTGCCCCATTGTACTTATTAGTGCCATAAGAACCTTGTAAGGTATAATCACCTATAAATTTATCTGGCACATTACCATTCAAACCAAAACTGGTTCTGAGTTTTGCAAACGAAAGTACTCGTTTTATATTGTCAGGAATAAACTCTTCACGAGTAATAATCCAACCCAGAGAGGCTGCTGGGAAGTTACCCCAACGGTTATTAATCAATCGAGAATATCCATCACGGCGAATAGTAAATGAAAACAAATATTTATCAGCATAATCATAGTTTAAACGTCCAAAATATGATTTGATTCTATTGCCATAATGATATGAATCTATTCCACGTTTACCTTCTTTATTAGAAGTCAAACCTAAGTCTTCGAATTCATCGGTAGGTGCTTCTGATCCTGAAGCACTAAGCCCACGTGTATAGCTGTCGTAATACTCATAACCTGCCATAGCATCAAAGTGATGAGATTTTATATCAAACTTGTAGTTTAAGATACTATTATAAGTTTGACGTATAGTTCTTCCAAAGCTGGCTGAAGTACTTCTAGTTCTACTCCAGTTATTAGCAGCTTTACCTGGTGAGGTTTGGTGGTCTTTATTAAAGCTTTCATAATATTCTTCATCAAACATCACTTGTCCACTCACTGTTAATGAAAGCCCTTTATACAAATCAGCCCTGAGGCTTTGTCCGAAATTAATTTTATTGGTATTATTATCACGAAGAAATATATTTTCATAAAAACGTGGATTACCGTCAGCACCACCACGTCCCATTACTATCTGTCCATTTACTTTTTCTTTTTGAGTGGGAGGAGCTGAAAGCATACGTCCAAAATAGGCATCATCTGCAGAAGTATTCACATTTTTATACCAAGTAGCATAGGCTATTGAAAAGTTGCTGGTGGAAGTAAGCCAAGGTTTTAACTTATACTCAGCATTCAAAGTACCAGTAAGTCGCTTATACCAACTCTTAATAGGCAAACCCTCTTGGTTATAATAGCCCAAACCAGCATAATATTTTCCTTTGTCATTACCTCCTGTCATTGATAACGAATAGTCTCTTGTAAGAGCAAAAGGACGGAAAGCTGCCTTTTTGAAATCAAAATCATAAAAAATAAGTTCTTTACCCGTAATAGGGTCAGTCATCGTTTGCCATCCTTCTGAAAGAAGTTTTTGTTTTTGAGAAGGAGAAAGGCTTTCTGAGAACATAGTAGACCAATATGAATTAGCACTTTCATTAGGATTTAATACCGTATCATCGGTCATACTTTTGAAGTGTATATTACCAGTACCGTAAGGTTGCGCACCACTTAAACTCGCTTCGTTAGTAAATCCTTTCCAATCACCTGAAGCATTTTGCCATACACGGGCACTATTACGTACCGCTGTACGTTGCCAATAAAGATAATCACGTGCATTAAGAAACTCCACTTGGTTATTCATATAAGCAAATCCGTGCTTCAATTTTACATTCAGTGACGAAACACCTAATCTACCTTTTTTAGTAGTTACCAATACTACCCCATTGCTAGCTCTTGCTCCATAAATAGCAGTAGCACCAGCATCTTTTAATATATCCATTGATTCTATATCATCGGGGTTGATGTCATTCAATCCCCCTCTGATTTGTCCATCTATGATAACAAGGGGTGAGCCTGAACCATCAAGATTAGTACCTCCACGAAGTACTAAGGTAGGAGCTGCTCCTGGACTTCCTGAAGTCTGTGCTACCCTGAGTCCTGCCACTGCTCCTGAAAGGGCTTGAGCAGGGTTAGAAAAAGAACCGGTTGATAATACTTCTGTTTTCACTGAAGCAATAGAACTCGTTACTTTTGCTTTCTTTTGTGTACCTCCATAAGCAGTAAGCACTACTTCTTCCAATACATTCGCTTCTTCCTTTAACGACACATTAATAGGGCGACTACCTGTTACTCTTCTCTCTTGGGTAGTATACCCTACAAAGCTAAATACAAGAATATCACCCTCCTTTGCAGTGAGGGTATAGTTCCCTTCAAAGTCGGTCTGGGTACCGTGTGTGGTACCTTTCACAACTACAGCAGCACCTGGCAACGGCATTTCATCAGAAGAAACCGTCCCTTTCACCATTATCTCTTGTGCCCAACCTATTGTGAAGAACAACAAAAAGAATACATTAAATAAATACTTTTGCTTCATTACTTTAAATTTTTACTGATTGATTTTATAAATACAATGGGGTGGTAGGTTAATTACATTTTATATATACTACATTTGGTTACATTTGTTAAAGAAATCAATGCTTTCCAATTCTTTCTTAATGACTGCTTCCTCTTCATCAGTAATGTTTTGGAAAGGCGTACGGTTGATACCTAAGTCTAAACCAAGCAACTTCATTATACGCTTGCCGCACACTATGTTGCCACGATATTTAGCAATTACATTTATCACGTCTTGGGCGTAGTTTTGCAACTCAGCAGCTTTGGCAATATTGCCCTTGTGGTATTCATCTATGATACCTACCAATACCTTGCCTATATAGCTACCAGTACCGCTAATGCCACCACGAGCACCCCCCATTACAAGAGCATTGAGGATAGTCTCGTCTAAGCCGTAGAGCATATCGTATTTACCATTGTTGTACAACATACATTGGTTGTACTCATAAAGTGGTTCGTAGGTGTATTTGATACCCGCTAAGTTAGGAATACGTCCGTCAGCTGCTTTAAGGAAAGGCAACATAGGAAGGTACACCCCATTGAGCACAGGGATATGGTAAAAATAGAAAGGCAGATTAGACGCTCCACAAGCTATTTCCTCGCAGTATTTCACCAGCTCCTCTACCCTACCCGCTTTGGGGAAAGGTGAAGCCATTGCCCCTATACCGAAAGCCCCAATTTCTTGGGCGTGTTGTGCCATTTTGTAGCTATCTTTTATGCAAGTAGCCCCACAGTGTACAATCACTTTGAAGCCTTTGGGAGCTACTGACACCCATTTTTCGGCTATCTTCATACGTTCTTCAACCGTCATCATATAGCCTTCACCTGACGAACCATTGATAAATACCCCTATCAATCCATTTTTTTGCAAGAGTTTTGCATACTGATCAATAGGGTCTAAATTTACTTCTCCTTTCTTGTCGAAAGGTGTAAAGGGCGCTACTATCAGCCCATTAATTTTTTCAAATGTCATTTTATTTAGTTATTTATTCCTCTCCCTCTCCTTTCTTCCCCTTCCAAAAAGGAAGGGGAAGGGGAACCTCAAAAGCAATAATAAGGAGAGTGTTTATTAATAATTCTATTTCAATTAGCTCCTCCTTGAGAGGGGTTGGGGATTATTATTCTCCACACAATTCTCTCTTAGGTTTTAAGAATAGCAACATCAGTACAATGGCTATTAAGATAATCACCGAGAGTTTGCTAAAATCAGCTCCTAAGTTACCCGCATCGGTAGAAGTACCAAGCATTAAGGTAACAGCATAGCCCGAAAATACGCCTCCCATATTCATAATGCCATAAGCCGTAGCGCGTTGCTGTTGTGGAATAATTTGGCATAAGATAGGCATATTGTTGGTATCAAACATTCCGTAACCAATACCAAAAAGCAAGGTTGCCCCTATCATTGCTACATACGACTCTCCAAAGCCTATGAGTATCAAGGCAGGAATGGTAAGCCCTAAACCAATAGTACTAGTATAGATGCGCGCCTTGATATTTGTCTGTACCCAGCGGTCGGACAATGTACCTCCTATGAGCACGCCTAAGAAAGAAGATATAGCGATAGAAATTGTTGCTATAGGTCCTGCGGTAGCCATCGGTACATTTAAGTTGGTTGCAAAGAGCGTAGGCAACCAGTTCTTAGTTCCCCAGCCTGGAAAGCTCGATGCCATAAAGTAGAACAAGAGTATCCAGAAAGAGAAAGTGCCAAACACAAGGGCAAGCGACGACAACAATGAGTTTTTCGGTGCTGATGTTGTTTGTGTAGTTGCTTGTGGTTTACGCTCTATATCAAAGAGAGTAAATACCAAGAAAAAAGCATACACTATCCCTACCATACCAAACCAGTGAAACACAGTATGCCAAGTATAGTTAGAGGCAATAGTAGCACCAAAGCCTCCTAAGGCTTGTCCTGCATAAAGCCCCGACATATGAATACCTATAGCCAAAGAGCGTGTTTTTGAAGTATGGTAATCGGCTATCATAGAAAGAGCAGTAGCTAAGTAAAGCGCCTCACTGAGTCCCATTAAGGCACGTAGCCAATACACCTGATTAAAGGTTGTCGCATAACCCATACCATAAGTTACTGCCGACCATACAAACAGGCTTCCTACAATCATCCACTTGCGATTCACGCGGTCGGCAATAATACCAGCCACAGGGCTCATCAATCCGTAGATAAGAAGGAACACTCCCATCAACCTACCAAAGTTTTCTCCCACAGCAAGCTCTTTGATGTCCATTTTCATCGACTCCTGCATCGTGGAGAGCATTTGTCGATCTAAATAATTGAGTAGTGCCACCACCCATAGCAATGCCACTACTATCCAAGGGTATATTTTACTGTTTTTCATAGTATCAATTGTTATATTAGTTTGTTAAAGAGCCTCCCTACGGTCGGGAAATCTAACAGATTAACAAAAGTTTGTTTGATTTTGTTTTTTTGATTGATTTCTGAGGCATAGCCTCACCCTTTAAGTAAGTATATACTATTTTACCACAACTTTAAAAGTTTTATTACTACGTACACCGGGTTTTAGTTCTCCTTGCACGAGGTAAAACTCATCTGGAGAACCTACTAAGGTAGCACCTGCTCGAGCAAAATCAGTTTGTGTATCGAGCACCGACCACTCTTGCGTGTGAGTATCGAACAGATAACACTCTTTATTGAAACGATAGTACTCAATAGGCTGTGTCATATAATGCAACATATAGTCGTAGTTTTTCTGCTTGCGTGTCTCATCAGTGAGGGTAGTATCTCGACCTATGTCATAGAGGTCGGTGATGGTTTTTAAGAAAAGTGTTGCATTTACACCTCCAAAACAAGCAATATAGCGGTTATCAATAGCCAAAGCTGTAGCTCCTGTGAGCGAAAATGGCACTTTATCAGGACTTCCTTGTGTAGCTACTTTTTGCCATTGCTGTTGTTGCACACTATACCTCCACACAGCAGTAGAGAGGGCAGGCACGCGGGTAGTATCCCCTCCGAAAAAGCCTCCTAACAAGAATAAGTGTGTATCACCCTCTTGTTCCATCGCTACTAATACAGGTTGTACACTGGGCTCTTCGGGGAAATCAGGCAAGCGATGCCACTCTTTATCAGTAGCAGTATCGATATAATACAGTTTGTTAGAGGGCTTTCCCGAAGCACTACCTCCTGCTACAAACACCTTGCTACCTATGCTCGCTCCTGCAAAGTTGTCGAGTGGTTCAGGCAAAGAAGGAAAAGAAGTAAGTGTAATGCCTTTTTCTTTTGAATACTGCACCTTATAGCAATTAGCTAAAGAGTGTGTAGCCGTTTGTCCTCCTATCCACAGATAGCCAGCAGGAATCGCTACCGATACCCCATAAGCTGCTGCCTCAGGAAGCTTGCCCACTGTTTGCCATTCGTTTTGTGTTTTATTGAAGTGAAGTATTTCATCGTAAAACACTTTCTTTCCGCCTTCAAAACCCAATTTATCAGGGAAGTTACACCCTCCTGCTACCAATAATTCACCATTGAGCAGGGCAGCATAAGAAGCCGAAACGCCTTTCTGCAAATCGCCTTCCAAGCCTTGGGTGGTAAGTGTTGTAATATTAATTTTCATAGGTTGTTCTTTTTGGGTTTCTGTACAAGCCGTCAGAGATAAAACGAATAGAGCAGACTTTGCCAAAGGTGCGAGCCGCACGGGCAGGAAACTTTGGCAAAGTAGCTTAGACTTTGTCAAAGTTTTTCTGTTCATTATTTGTTTTTTATCATTAACCATTAACAATTAACCATTAATCATTGCAATTGTTTTCCACACTTGATATAAGCCACGTGGTACGTGGAAACAGCCTTTCCATTTACCGCCTTTGAGGTCTAAAAGCACTTCGCCTTGGCGATTGAGGTACCCCCACCATTCGCGGTGTTTAGGGTCTTTAAAATGTTCCCAAGTGTAATGATGCACTTTCTCAAACCACTGCAAGCACTCTTTATTACCAGTGAGTTGATATCCTTTTATCAGCGAAATAAGCGTTTCTATATGTACCCACCACAGTTTCTGATCCCATTCTAATTGTTGGGGCGGACAGCCTTTTCTATCCATAAAGTAGTAGATACCGCCATACTGTTTATCCCAACCGTAGTCAATCATTTTTAGGGTAGTTTGCACCGCCTTTTCGATAAGCTCAGGACGATTGAGACGTTTGCCTAAGTCCATTATAAACCACATTGCCTCAATGGCGTGACCGGGGGTAAGCTGACGACCTTCAAAAGTATCAGATAGCGAACCATCAGCATTTACATTTTCTACTACGATGCCACCCAGTTCAGGGCGTAAAAATACGTCCATTACTTCGTGAATACAAGTATCCATCGTTTTCTCGATGAAAGCCTCGTCCAATAAGGGTTCTATCTCCAATGCCAAATTACAGAGAATCATAGGCAAGGCAAAGTTTTTAAGCGAACGAGTGCCTGGGTAGGCTTTGCTCCATTTCCCCTTAGGATTATCTTGTTTAGAAAGGATAATATCAAAAGTGCGTTTGGCTATATCGGCATATTCCTGATTGCCTGTGGCAATGCTCAACTGACCGAAAGCCATCGTAGCAAAGGTATAAGAGAAAATATTATATGGTTCCACAAGAGGGTTACCTTGTCGGTCTAATGAAAAATACCAGTTTAGGTTTCCGTCGTGTCCGTATTTTTTGAGGAACTCTGCTCCTTGTATAGCGCAATCCAACCATTCTTGTCGTTTTTCTACACGGTTATAAAGCATTGCAAAGAACCATACTTCACGCCCTTGTAACCAAATAAACTTATCGGTATCAAATACATTTCCTTGGCGGTCAAGACAAGTAAAATAACCACCATATTCTTTGTCTTGCGATTTCTCTAACCAAAACGGAATCACGTTTTGTAACAATTCATCGCGATATTGTTTTTCTAATTGTTTAAAATCCATTATTAAAATAGTATCTTAGTTCTAATTGCGATTTAGTTTCTATTCTTCTTTAATCGACGGGGCAAAATAACAAATAAAAAATGATATGACCAAATATTTAATAAAGTTTTTTTATATATAAATTTTATGAAATGTTGATTTTAGTTATAATAAACTGATTTACATATATATTTGAATTGAATAGAAAATATTACATTTTCGTATTATTTCGAAAAAACAACTATAAACAATCTTTTTATTTTCTATTTCATTCAAAAATCTATCATAAAGAATAATTTAAAATATTTTATTTTACAAATTCTACATAGTATAAAAACTACAATAATAAAACTTTTAATTAATAACAGCCTATTAATTTATTCGAAATAGAAAATAAGGCGCATAATAATAAAATAGAAAGGTTATATTAATATGTATAAAGCAAAGCAAACAGCTTCGTACTATAATTTATTTCCAAGAATAAATCCATCATTTTCCTATTGCAAAAGAGTCTCTCCCTTTTTTATTACACATTATATATCAATCGCTTACAAACCACTCCCTATATTTCAACACTTATATTACTTCTCAAAACCTATTCTCCTTCATTGTTCCATTATCAGCCCGTATCACTCGCACCGTTGTTTGTATGAACATTGCCAAAATTTCAAATCTTTGGCAATGTTAAAATCCACTAATAACCTTCTTCTTATCTCCCTCTTAGATTTAGCTTACCTTCTTTTTTCGTTCGTCATTTGTTCGTCTTTACGTCGCTGTAGTTCCCCCTTTGGAGCAGGTTAAGGAGAGGTTTTGTTCGTCTTTTCTATATCTGTCCGTGCGGCTCGCACCGTCTTTTGTTCGTCTTTTGTTCGTCTTTTGTTCGTCTTTTGTTCGTCTTTTGTTCGTCTTTTGTTCGTCTTTTGTTCGTCTTTTGTTCGTCTTTTGTTCGTCTTTTGTTCGTCTTTTGTTCGTCTTTTGTTCGTCTTTTGTTCGTCTTTTGTTCGTCTTTTGTTCGTCTTTTGTTCGTCTTTTGTTCGTCTTTTGTTCGTCTTTTGTTCGTCTTTTGTTCGTCTTTTGTTCGTCTTTTGTTCGTCTTTTGTTCGTCTTTTGTTCGTCTTTTGTTCGTCTTTTGTTCGTCTTTTGTTCGTCTTTTGTTCGTCTTTTGTTCGTCTTTCCTTCGTCTTTTGTTCGTCTTTTGTTCGTCTTTATGTCGTCGTAGTTCCCCCTTTGGAGGAAGCCAGCGAAAGCTGGGTATGTGTAAGGGGGAGGTTTTATTTGTCATTCGGTCGTTTATCATCTATTGTAGACCCACTGTAAACCCACTCATCATTCGCCTTTCCGTCGTCACACCTCCCTTACTGTCTTTATCAAAGTTGAAATCCCCTCCGCATTACATTCATCATTAATCACTAACCACTAACCATTAATTAAAATTTTGCTCATTTGCTAATTATTCTCTACCTTTGCACTCCAAATTAACAAAGACATTATGATTTACGAAATATGTGCCAGCTCATTCGAGTCGGCTAAAAATGCACAAGAAGCAGGTGCTACTCGCATTGAATTATGCAGTGAATTGGGAGTAGGAGGCATCACTCCCAGCTACGGATTGATTAAAAAAGTAATGGACGAACTGAGCATCGGCAATTGTGTGCTGATACGTCCACGCAGTGGCGATTTCACTTATACCGAAGAAGAATTCGATGTAATGTTGCGCGATATTGTTCTTTGCCGTGAGTTGGGTTGTATGGGCGTAGTAACGGGTGTATTGCACCGCGATAATACCATTGATGAAGAACGCACCGCACGCCTCATTGAAGCCTCTGGCGATATGGAATTTATCTATCATCGCGCTTTCGACTGTACCCCCGACCCCATTGTAGCTATTCAAACCTTGAAACGTTTGGGAGTAAAACGCATTCTCACCTCAGGAGGTAAGAAATCGGCTATTGAGGGGCTCGCTCTTCTAAAAGAACTCAATCGCATTGGCGGAGGACGACCTACTATTATGCCCGGTGGTGGCATCAATGCGCAAAGTATCGTGCAGATAAAAGCTGCCGGTTTTACCGAAGTACATTTCTCAGGTACTGTTTTCGAAGATTTAGGTACTACCTTACCTTTCTCGTTCAAAACAGAAAGTTTTTTAGATGAAACCAAAAGACCTATTTCTAACGTTAAAGTTATTCGTGAGATTATTAGCAAATTAGCAAATTAACGAATAGGCAAATATTCTATGATTTATATTATACTTATCAGTATCTTTACGCTGTATTTCTTATTGAGTTTTTATGCTAGCAGAAGTTTAAAGACTCTTGTCGCAGCACGATGGATACATTGGACTTTTTGGGGAATAGCAGTAGCGATTGTTCTCAACCTTCTTTATCATTGGTTCAACAGAGGTAAAACGGTGTGGAGTGCTCCTCAGCAATATGCTGTGGCAGGACTACTTACGTGGCTCATCATCTGCTTATTTGTCAGTTTGCCTTTGCTTATAGAAGATATTACTCGGCTTATACGCGCTTTTTTCAGCAAGAAAAAGCAAAACGCTCCTCGTATCCCCTCGCGACGCAAGTTTATCAGTATGCTGGGTTGGGGCTTGGCGGCAATTCCTTTTGCCTCTATCCTCTACGCTATTTTTAAAGGAAAGTACAATTACAAGGTATGGAAGTATACCCTTTATTTTCCCGACCTTCCTAAGGCGTTCGATGGCTATCGAATTACTCAAATCTCGGATATTCACTGTGGAAGTTTCGACAATTATGAAAAGATACGTTATGGGGTAGAACTTATCAATGCTCAAAAGAGTGATGTCATTCTTTTTACGGGCGATTTGGTAAATAACTTGGCAGAGGAGGTTCACGTTTGGAAAAGCTTGTTTGCTACGTTGCACGCTCCTGATGGTGTCTTTTCTATTATGGGTAACCACGATTATGGCGATTACTCTTCTTGGGAAAGCGTTGAAGCTAAGCGCAAAAACTTAGAACACTTGTTTGATTTACAAAAGGAAATGGGTTGGGACTTGCTCCTAAATGAACATCGCTATTTAGAACGCAATGGCGAAAAGATTGCCCTTATAGGCGTTGAAAACTGGGGGCGCGGTAGGTTCTCTAAATACGGCGACCTCAATAAAGCTATGGAGGGAGTAAACGAAGAAGATTTTAAAATACTGATGAGCCACGACCCTACTCATTTTCAAGAAATTGTTTTGCCCGAGAGAAAGAACATAGCGCTCACCCTTAGCGGTCATACACACGGAATGCAGTGCGGGATTGAAATACCCCAATGGCGGTGGAGTCCCTCACAATATATTTATAAATATTGGGGAGGTATGTATAAAGAAGGAGCGCAATATTTAAACGTAAATCGTGGGTTTGGGTATCACGCATTCCCTGGAAGGTTAGGCGTATGGCCTGAAATTACTGTCATAGAACTCAAACGAGGATAATATACATACATCATACTTTTGCGAAGATTATTATGGATACATTTTTAAAGGAATTAGAAAGTCTAAATGCCCCTCAACGTGCTGCCGTGCTTCAAAAAGATGGACCTATCATCGTGATAGCAGGAGCAGGCTCTGGTAAAACTCGCGTGCTTACTTATCGTATAGCCAACTTGATGAGAGAAGGTGTAGATGCTTTCAATATCCTTGCTCTTACCTTTACTAATAAGGCTGCCAACGAAATGAAAAAGCGTATTGCTAGTCTTGTAGGCAACAACGAAGCAAAGAACCTATGGATGGGTACATTCCACTCCGTTTTTGCTAAAATCTTGCGCATCGAAGCCGATAAATTGGGATATCCTCAAAATTTTACTATATATGACACCCAAGACTCTCAGCGCCTTATTAATGGCATCATTAAGGAGATGGAGTTGGACAAGGATATCTATAAGTATAAACGAATACAATCGCGTATTTCTTCCTTTAAAAACAGTCTTATTACCGTGAGAGCCTATTTTAATAATCCTGAACTGATGGAAGCTGATGCAATGGCAAGACAACCACGTTTAGGAGAAATTTATCAAGAATATGTAGACAGGTGTTTTAAAGCAGGAGCAATGGATTTTGACGATTTACTGCTGAAAACAAATGAACTCCTCAATCTATATCCTGATGTATTGGCAAAATATCAAAATAGGTTTAGGTATATTCTCGTAGATGAGTATCAAGATACCAATCACTCTCAATATCTTATCGTGAAGGCTTTGGCTGACCGTTTTCATAACATTTGTGTAGTAGGAGATGATGCGCAAAGTATTTATGCTTTTAGGGGAGCAAACATCAATAATATTCTCAATTTCAAAAATGATTATCCAGAGGCAAAAGAATATAAGTTAGAGCAAAATTATCGTTCTACAAAAAACATTGTGGAAGCAGCTAATAGCGTGATAGAACACAATAAAATACGATTGGAAAAGGTAGTTTTCACCGAAAATGAATTAGGTGAACCTATTAAAGTGCATAGAAGCCCTACTGATGCTGATGAAGGTCGTTTTGTAGCGAGCTCTATCTTTGAAAACAAGATGCAACACCAGCTTCCTAATGGTAATTTTGCGGTGCTTTATCGTACTAATTCACAATCGCGTGCTATTGAAGATGCTCTTAGAAAACGTGACATTCCATACCGCATCTATGGCGGATTGTCATTCTACCAACGCAAGGAAATCAAAGATATGCTTGCTTATTTAAGACTTATCATCAATCCAAATGATGAGGAAGCTTTGGTGCGCATTATCAATTTTCCTGCACGAGGCATTGGAGAAACTACAATGGAAAAGCTTACTTTGGCAGCAAATCATTATAAGAAGTCTATCTTCGAGATAATGTATAACATCAATAAACTTCCAGAATTGCACATCAACACTACTACAAAGCAGAAACTTACTGATTTTGTGGTAATGATTCTTAACTTTCAAGCTCTCAATCAAAAAGCAAATGCTTTTGAAGTTGCCGAACAAGTCGCAAAGAAAACAGGGCTTTTGCAAGAGTTTAAAAAAGATGGTACTCCCGAGGGTATAGCCAAAATGGAAAACATCGAAGAGATGCTTAATGGTATGAAAGATTTTGTAGAAGGACAAGAAGATGTAGCAGATAGCAGGGCAAGTCTTTCAGAATATTTAGAAGATGTTGCGTTGGCTACTGATATGGATAAAGAGATAGGTGATGATGACCGTGTAGCTTTGATGACTATTCACTTAGCCAAAGGATTGGAGTTTCCGTATGTATACGTGGTAGGAATGGAAGAAGATTTGTTTCCTTCGGCAATGAGCATACAATCGCGTAATGATTTGGAAGAAGAAAGAAGGTTATTTTATGTAGCACTCACCCGTGCTGAGAAACAAGCCTATTTAACTTATGCAGAAAACCGTTATCGTTGGGGAAAACTTTCTGATGCCGAGCCAAGTAGATTTATCGAAGAAATAGATGAACGCTATTTGCAGTATCTTACACCTTCTATTTCTAATCCTAATTATCGTTATAAACCACTTGTTGATAGAGATATTTTTGGTGAAGTAGATAAAAGTAAACTACGTTTGCAGAAACCTATAAGTGGAATACCTCCTCATAAAAATGCCCCAATAGGAGAAGAACAACAAAAACTCAGGAAGTTAAAACCTGTAAATGCTTTGTATAATTCTAATAGTAATAATAAAAATACTTATAACGGACTGGATATAGGAACAGTAGTTTATCACGAACGTTTTGGACGTGGTAAAGTAATTTCATTGGAGGGAACAGGAAATGATAAAAAGGCGCAAATAAATTTCGAGACAGGAGGCTTAAAAAATATATTATTACGCTTTGCTAAACTAACTATTATTGATAGTTTGAACGAAGATTTATAACCCGCGTTACCTATTCGTCATTTCGAATTAAAGAGCATTATAGCTTTTAAGCTGAGGTACGAATTCCTCTCACTGAGAGGCTTACTCGATAACAAGAGGTTTTCTATAGCTTTATAGAAAGCCTCTTTTATTTGTTATAATTCACCCAAATAGCTGTACCCCCTCCTTTGTGGTCGTAAATAGATTTAATAGTTCCCCAAGAGAAAGTGCGTTCCTTGCCTATATGTGCTGTAAGCCATTGCTCATAATATTTTTCAGTCTGCAATTCGTATGCTTCACTCCAATCGTCCCACGAGGTTTGTTTTTCATTCTTCATTGCAAAACCTAAGAATTTTAGCTGTTCTCCTTCAAAACAAAGCGACACATTAAATAACTTCCCCTCAAAAGAACAATCGCTGAAATACAACCAATAATAGCCTGTCCCTACATCCCATACTTCGTTATTAGGAAAACGTTCTCTAAGAATTGTAAAAGTAGTATCAGCAGTGATAGTCTCTCCTTTTATAAGGAGAAAATTGCCGTTTTTAATATTTATAAAAGAATCTAAAGTTTTCATATAGAACGCTGTTTACTGAGTACAAAGATATAATTTTTTGTTAATATTTTCAATACCCACAGAAAAATTAGTACCTTTGCCTCTCTAATATATATCAAATATGAATATAGCCATAGTGTGTTACCCTACCTTTGGGGGGAGTGGTGTTGTAGCTACCGAACTCGGGCTTGCCTTAGCTCGCAAAGGTCATCAGGTGCACTTTATTACGTATAGTTACCCCGTGCGTTTAGACTTCTTGGAGATGAACATTCACTTTCACGAAGTGCACGTAGAAGAATACCCCTTGTTTCACTACCAGCCTTACGAACTAGCATTGTCCAGCAAAATGGCTTATGTGATAAAAACCTATCACATAGATATTTTGCACGTGCATTATGCCATTCCGCACGCTTATGCAGGTTATATGGCTAAACAAATGCTCAAACGGGAAGGGATAGAAGTACCTATGGTAACGACCCTTCACGGCACCGATATTACCCTTGTGGGCAACCACCCTACTTACAAAGAGGCAGTAACGTTTAGCATTAACGAATCGGATATTGTAACTTCAGTGTCCGAGAGTTTAAAGCAAGATACTCTAAGACTTTTCCGTATAGATAAAGATATTAAGGTAATTCCTAACTTCACAAATATAAAAAAATCCAAAGAAACTTCTCCTTGCAAACGTACTGTAATGGCAAATCCTGAGGAACTCATCGTTACACACATTAGTAATTTTAGGAAGGTAAAACGCATAGACGATGTGGTGAGAATTTTTTATGGCATTCAGCAGAAACTTCCTGCTAAGCTCATAATGGTAGGCGACGGACCTGAGCGCGAGATAGCCGACCAGCTCTGCAAGGATTTAGGCATCAAGAGCAAAGTGCTGTTTTTAGGTAATACTTCTGATATAGACCGCATTTTGTGTTTCACCGATTTATTCTTACTCCCTTCTGCCTCTGAGAGCTTTGGACTTTCGGCATTAGAAGCAATGGCAGCAGGCGTTCCGGTAGTATCGAGCAATACGGGAGGACTTCCAGAAGTGAATGAAGAGGGCGTATCGGGCTATCTGTGCCCCATAGGCGATGTAAAAGCAATGGCTGAGAAGGCTATTTACATACTTGAAGACAAAACCCGATTGGCACAATTTAAACAGAATGCCCGAAAAGTAGCCGAACGTTTTGACGAGGATAGAATAGTGCCAATGTATGAAGCACTTTACTACAGTGCTATCGACAATAAATAGGGAAAGTGCTTTTGCGTTTTTTCTGTTAAAAATAGTTAAAACAGCTATTTTTCTTCAAAATAGGACAGTAAAATATTTTTTAGCTCTAAATTTATAAAGTACTGAAAAACAGTACAACTAAACATTATCGTATCTTATAGGTAACTTATAGGAAACTCGAAGCTAAAGCGAAGGTAAGACGAACAAAAGACGAAGGAAAGACGAAGGAATGAGCTTACTATACTGAATATCAGAGGGAGATAAGACGATTTTAAAATATTGAATAAATTAAGGGTAAAACCTCAATTTTAACAGAAAAAATGCAACAATAGCAATTCAGAGGTTTATGTTATATCATTTCGTTGTAAGGGACGCAAGTATCAAAACCTTTGGAGGCAAAATAAGCGGGGGTATCTTCGGTTTCGGAAATGGCTAATACAAAATCACCACCCCAAGCGCCCAAACTCTTCACTGTGCCATTGAAATCGGGGAAAAGGCGTTCTTTAACGGTGGGCATACTCAAATAGTTGCTAATGAGGGTTTCGTGTTCGTTTAATATCTGACAAACATCGGTTACGGTGTGCGCTAAAACAAACTGTTCAGTAAGGCGAGTAATGCTCTCAGCAAGTTTGCGTTTACTTTTAGTTACTGACCGATAACGCGCAATTCCGTCCTTGCTATTTTGTTTCTGATTGAGATAAACGAAGTAGATTTGATGTGTATGAGGAAAAAGAAAGCGCAAAGGGTAACTATGTGGTTTGCCTCCTTCTAACTTATACAACAATGGAGTATTGCTTTTGGCACAAGCGATATCGTAACCACTGCCACCAAAACTCTTAAAAAGCAGTTCGTATGGATTTACGGTTGCCCACTGTGCTATATTGTTGATGAGTGTAGACGAAGTGCCTAAGCCCCACAAACGAGGGAACTCTAAATGAGTTTGCACTTGAGAGTATAGCCATTTATCTTTGAAATTGGGGTTGAGGTGAGTAGCCGTAGTGAGTATTTTTTGCAATGTTTGTGCTATTTGTTGGTGGGTTTCAGTAGTGAGTGTCGCACTGTCGAACCACAAATCACCGTCGGCATCAAAGGCTTGCCATCGGCTTTCGTTTGCTCCTTCTGTTACCTTCAATGTCTGTCCTTTCTGGGTGGGTAAAGCAAAAGCGAGCGCGCCGTCGAGCACCGCATATTCGCCCGTAATGAGCAATTTACCATTACTATGAAAAGAATAAGTTTGTGTTACTCCCATATTTTTTATATCTTTGCACTCTGAAAGGACAAAAGTAATAATTATTTACAGATAAAAAATAGAATAATGAAAAAAATAAAACAACTTTTATGCGTGTTTGCCCTCGCAATTCCGTTTGTTGCAGGGGCACAATCTATGCAAATAAGAATTGCCACTACCAGCGGAGATGAACAAAGTTTCAGGAGCGCTGAAGAGCTTATGAAGACTAACTTTGCTAAGCTAAAAGAAGTTAGAATTTATAGCAATTCAAATAATGAAGTGCAAGTAAGTGAGGCTTTATTGAGAAGGCTTTTCAGTGAAGCACAGCAACTTGAAGTATTGGAAATAAAGGAAGTGGGGATAGCTTCATTTCCTGAGCTAAGTGTTGAAAATAAAACACTAAAAGTATTGGTATTACGCCTCAATAACCTCAGCAAATTACCTGAGAACATCGGCAGTCTTTCGGCTTTGCAAACTATAGATATCTATAACCCGATTACTGAAGTGCCTGCGTCACTTATGAACTTAAAACAGTTAGAAAATTTGAAGTTTGAAGGAGCTGAATTTACAGATTTCCCAGAGCAAGTGTTTGCCTTACCTAAGTTGAAATCACTTATCATCAGTCAGTTTGACACGAAGAACAAAATAAAAGTACTTCCTGATAACTTCGACAAGTTGCCACTACTTGAAGAACTATCGTTGCGCAATGCTGCGCTTAGCGAAGTGCCTGCCTCAGTAGGACGTTTGCCAAAATTAGAAAACGTATACTTCAATGCGAACAACCTCACTAAATTACCACAAGCATTGGCTGAAAATCCACGATTAACTTACGTGAATATCAACGACAATCCGCTTGATTTCAAACAGTTTATAAAATCGATAGAGAAAATACAGTGGAAGGGTGTTTTGTACATCAACAACCGTAATTTCACTACTCAGCAATACGAAGAAGTAGAAAAACGCTTGCCCAGAATAAGCGTATTCTACACTCAGAGAGAAGAATAAGTACCCTAAAATGCATTTCATTTTATGAAAGAAAAACCCATAAAAGTAGGAATTTCCATTGGTGATATGAACGGTGTAGGACTTGAAATTATCCTAAAAACCTTTGAAGACCACCAAATATTGGAATTGTGTACGCCTATTATTTTTGCTTCGAACAAGTTAGTTTCTTTTCAGAAGAAACATTTCAATACCACTGCCAATTTTCAAGGAATTGAGAGCGTGGAAGCTGCTATTGACGGCAAGCTAAATGTGCTAAACTGCTGGAAAGAAACACCTACGGTCACCTTTGGACAAGAAACCGAAGAAGGTGGCAAATATGCCTTTTTATCATTACAAGCTGCGGTGGAAGCGTTAAAAAACAACAGTATTGATGTGCTGGTAACCGCTCCTATCAATAAGAACAACATACAGTCGGACGCGTTTCACTTTCCTGGTCACACCGATTATTTGGCACAAGAGCTCAACGGTACTAGCCTGATGTTTATGGTGAGCGAAGACTTGAAAGTGGGTTTACTTACTGACCACGTGCCTTTGAAAGAGGTTTCTTCTCTTATTACAGAAGCCCTCATTATGGAGAAAGCGCGCCTGATGAACGAATCACTCATTAAGGACTTCCGCTTACAACGCCCTAAAATAGCCGTATTGGGCATTAATCCACATTGCGGAGATAAAGGCGTGATAGGTAACGAAGATGACGAAGTGTTACGCCCAGCCTTGAAAAAGCTGTATTTCGATGAGAATATATTGGTATTTGGACCTTTTGCTGCCGATAGTTTCTTCGGTTCACAAACCTACCGGAACTACGATGCGGTATTAGCACCTTACCACGACCAAGGGCTTATCGCGTTCAAAACCATTGCCTTTGGTAGTGGTGTGAACTATACAGCAGGACTTAGCAAAGTACGCACTTCGCCCGACCACGGTACGGCTTACGAAATAGCAGGCAAGGGCATTGCCGACCCTGAGTCGTTCCGTCACGCTATTTTCACTGCTTTAGATGTGTTTAGAAACCGTGAAGAGTACGCTGAACTGACCAAAAACCCGCTAAAAGTGCGCTCTTTAGAAATGGACAAAGACAAATAATTACGAAATGAATATCAAAAAATTAGGAGCGATAGACATAGGATCGAACGGGGTGAGATTGCTTATTTCGAACGTATTGGAAGAGCCTAACGAAGCTCCGAAATTTACCAAAGCCAGCTTGGTGCGTGTACCTATCCGTTTGGGAGCTGATGTGTTTTTAGACGGGCTCATCTCAGAAGAAAACACCGATAGATTGGCAGACACGATGCAAGCGTTCAGTTTGCTGATGAAAGTAAACCAAGTGGAAAAGTATCGCGCTTGTGCGACCTCGGCAATGCGAGAATCTACCAATGGGCAACAAGTAGCCGATGAGGTATACAAACGCACAGGAGTGCGCATAGATATTATCGATGGTGCCGAAGAGGCGAGCATTATTGCTTCTACCGATATTTCAAGTTTAATACAAAAAGATAAAGATTACCTATACATAGACGTAGGCGGGGGTAGTACTGAGTTTACGGTCTTCTCGAAGGGGAAGGTAAAGAAGTCGCGTTCGTTCCCCATAGGTACAGTGCGTTTATTAGACAACAAAGTAAGCAATAAAACGTGGGAAGAAGTAGAACACTGGATAAAAAAGCACACGAAAGACTGTGAGCATATAGAAGCCATTGGTTCAGGAGGGAACATCAACAAGATACACAAGAACTCCAACAGCAGAGAAGGAGAACCACTGAGCTATCAGTACCTCACCGATTACCTTAACTATGTATCGGGATTTACTTATGATGAACGCATCAGGCTCTTAGGCTTTAATCCCGACCGTGCCGACGTAATTCTGTATGCACTTACAGTATTCATCAATGCGATGAAATGGTCAGGAGCAGAAATTGTACACGTACCCCGTATTGGTCTTGCCGACGGGATTGTAAGGAGCATTTATAATGAAGAATAAGTGGTTTAAATTTTAATAGTTTGTAATAAAAAGTGAAAGAGCTTAATACATCATTCGTATTAAGCTCTTTCTTTTTACAATGAAAGTTAAACTAAACTCGGAAATTATTGCTTGGTAGAGGATAAGTACCCTCTACTAAAATACTACTATCTACATCTTGGAGGTTACGATGACCTGAAAAAGCCATAGTAGTATCCATTTCGTCATATAATATTTGCAAAGCACGTGTTACGCCTTCTTCGCCATAAGCACCGAGCCCATATACAGGAGCACGACCAAGCATAATACCTTTGGCTCCTAACGCCCACGCTTTGAGCATATTTTGCCCTGTATAGAAACCAGAGTCTATCCATACTTCGGTTTGGCTACCTACGGCACTTACAATATCGGGGAGTGCTTTGATAGTGGAAATAGTATCGTCCATTTGGCGACCACCGTGGTTAGACACAATAATCGCATCGGCACCATATTTTACAGCTTCGATAGCATCTTCAGGAGTCATAATACCCTTTAAGATGATAGGTCCCCCCCACAATTCTTTAATTTCGGCGATATCTTTCCAACTAAGACTTGGGTCGAACTGCTCTTTTGTCCAAGAGGAAAGTGAAGAGAGGTCGGATACGTTTTTCGCGTGACCTGCAATATTGCGAAATGTCCAACGGCGATTGCCAAACACATAGCGCAACCCCCAAGGAATTTTAGTAGAAAGGTTAATCATATTAGGGATAGTGAACTTAGGAGGGGTGGAAAGTCCATTCTTGATATCGCGATGACGATTGCCGAGCACCTGCAAATCTACGGTTATCATTAAAGCAGAGCATTTAGCATCTTTAGCACGACGAATAAGGTCTTTCATAAAATCGCGGTCGCGCATTACATACAACTGAAACCAAAAGGGCTCTACTCCTGCTTCTACCAAATCTTCGATAGAGCAAATAGACATCGTAGAAAGCGTAAAAGGGATTCCAAATTTTTGAGCGGCTTTTGCCATATGGATTTCTCCATCAGCCCACATCATTCCCATAAAGCCAACAGGAGCCGTCATAGCGGGAAACTTTACCTTTTGCCCTAAAAGAGTACTTTCGAGGGTACGGTTATCCATATCCACTAATATGCGTTGACGGAATTTAATAGGGTTAAAATCGGAAACATTTTCTCTGTAAGTTGATTCAGTCCAAGAGCCGGTGTCTACATACTCATAGAACATCTTAGGGACGTTGCGTTTACACACCACACGCAAGTCCTCAATGTTTGTCATTTTAGTTAAATCTCTCATTTGGATAAGTTTTTTAAATTGATAATCTTAATACTTTAAAAAAAATAGATATTGTTTTCTTTTTCTAATTTGGTCGCAAATATAAACAATAATTTTGATTTAGCAACTTTTTCTTTTGAAAAAGTAAATTTACAATCAAAAATATATTACAAATAATCCGATAAACTACAAATGAGAACCTCTTTGAAGCACGATAGAACTTTCTATTTGTGAATTGACAATTATTTTCTATCTTTGCACCTTTAATTATTAGTTCGTTGTCTCTCGGTACAGACAACTCACAACTCATCACTAAAAACTAAACACTAAGAAACAAATGAAGAACATACGTAATTTCTGCATTATTGCACATATCGACCACGGGAAGAGTACCTTAGCCGACCGTTTGCTCGACTTTACCCAAACCGTAACCGAACGCGAAAAACAAGACCAATTGCTCGACAATATGGACTTGGAGCGTGAGCGTGGCATCACAATCAAGAGCCACGCGATACAAATGGAATATGTGTACAAAGGCGAAACGTATATCCTCAACCTTATCGATACCCCCGGTCACGTGGATTTCTCTTATGAGGTATCGCGTTCTATTGCTGCTTGCGAAGGGGCACTCCTGATCGTAGATGCTGCCCAAAGCATACAAGCACAGACAATTTCTAACCTCTACTTAGCTCTCGAAAACGACCTTGAAATCATTCCCGTACTCAACAAAATAGACCTACCCAGCGCTAATCCTGAAGAGGTGAAAGACGATATAGTAGACCTATTAGGTTGTTCGCCCGATGATATTATCCCTGCCAGTGGTAAAACAGGTTTGGGCGTAGAGGCTATTTTAGAGGCGATTATAGAGCGTATTCCTGCCCCTACTGGCGACCCTAAGGCACCGCTACAAGCGTTGATATTCGACTCGGTATACAACTCTTTCCGCGGGGTGGAGACTTACTTCCGGGTGATGAACGGTGAAATACGCAAAGGGCAGAAAATCAAGTTTATGTCCAACGGCAAAATCTATGATGCTGATGAGGTGGGTACGCTTAAACTCAACCAAGTGCCCAAGCAAGTGATTGGCACCGGTGATGTGGGTTACCTTATCACCGGTATTAAGGATGCGCGTGAGGTGAAAGTGGGTGATACTATTACCTCGGCAGTAGACGGTTGTAAAGAAGCTATTGACGGCTTTGAGAACGTAAAGCCAATGGTATTTGCAGGAATTTATCCAGTAGATACCGAAGATTACGAAGAGCTACGCGCCTCTATGGAAAAACTCCAACTGAACGATGCTTCGCTGGTGTTTACCCCCGAAAGCTCTGCCGCTTTGGGCTTTGGTTTCCGCTGTGGATTCTTAGGGATGCTACACTTAGAAATCGTGCAAGAACGCTTGGAACGCGAGTTTGGTATGACCGTGATTACCACCGTGCCCAACGTAAGTTACCACGCCTATACCAAAAAAGAACCCGAAAAAGCGATTATCGTAAATAACCCTTCTGACCTACCCGACCCGTCGAAATTAGACCGCGTGGAAGAGCCGTATATTAAGGCGAGTATCATCACCAAATCGGATTTTATAGGCCAGGTGATGTCGCTCTGTATTGAGAAACGCGGACAGATAACTAACCAGCACTACCTCACCCCTGAGCGTGTAGAGCTGAACTTTGATATGCCTCTTGCCGAAATCGTATTCGACTTCTACGACCGCCTCAAAACAGTGAGCAAGGGCTATGCCTCATTTGACTATTCACCTATTGGGATGCGTGCTTCTAACCTTGTAAAAGTGGATATCCTTATCAACTCACAATCGGTAGATGCACTCTCTGCCCTTATTCACGCTGATAATGCTTACAACATAGGTAAGAAGATGTGCGAGAAGCTCCGCGAACTCATACCACGCCAGCAGTTTGATATTCCTATTCAGGCAGCTATTGGGGCTAAAATCATCTCACGTGAGACTATCAAAGCCTTGCGTAAGGACGTTACGGCTAAATGTTACGGAGGGGATATCTCGCGTAAGCGTAAGCTCTTAGAAAAGCAAAAAGTCGGTAAAAAACGTATGCGCCAAGTGGGGAATGTGGAAATACCACAGAGTGCATTTATGGCGGTGTTGAAGCTGAATGATTGACCGTAGCACGGTCGGGCGGTTGCTTTGGTAAAGTTGAAAAATAGCTGATTATAAACAAATAAAAATGAAGCAAATAGAAGATTTTACTATTTCTGAATTCTTTTTTGATATCCCTTTATATACGACAATCAAAATTACAGATAAAAATATAAGTATTTTTGAAGATATATTACTTTTTCGGAAAGAACAAATTTCTTTTGAAGGTTATAATCCTTTAGAGAAAGTTGACTCTACTTTCATCATAGAAAAGGAATTTAAAGATAAATTAGCAAGTCATACTTTTAATCTTTCTGAAAGTTATAAAGATCCTATAAAAATCTTTTGGGAAACAGGAGGATATAGAACTATTAATGTTAAATGTAAGAGATACAATAATATTTTCACATTTAGTATTTTTTATAATGCTGAAAAGAGACTTTTGCTAAAAATAGGTCAATATCCCTCAATAGCAGACTTTCATATATATGAAATTAAGCAATATGATAAGTTACTATCTAAAGACGTTTTAAAGGAATTTACAAAAGCAATTGGTTTAGCTGCAAATGGTGTTGGTATAGGTTCATTTGTGTATTTAAGAAGAATTTTTGAAAATTTAATTTTAGAATCTTTTGAAGAAGCAAAGCAGGAAGGAAAAGTTGAAGAAGAAACTTTTAGTAGGTCAAGGATGGATGAAAAAATAGAGCTTTTGGAAGACTATCTTCCCTCTTTTCTTGTTGAAAATAAATCTATATACTCTATATTGAGTAAAGGTATTCACGAGCTTGACGAAAATACTTGCTTAGAATATTTTGAAACTATGAAGTTGGGGATTGAAATAATTTTGGATCAAAAACTTGAAAAGAAAAAGCAAAAAGAAAAAGAAGAGGAGGCTAAGAAAAGAATTGCACAATTGAATGGTAAACTAAAATGATAAGATTATGGGGTATCATATTATAAATATTACAGAAAAAGGCTTTTTTCATCACTTCTTTGAAGATGAAACTGAATTACTTTCTTCAGAGATAACAATTACTGAAAATTCTATTATTTATCAAGGAGATCCTACAAATATTCCCATAAAGCTAAAAGAATCAAAATTTAAAAATTATTCTCAATCTTGGTTTATTGCAGGCCTAAGAGCTCAAGAACTTTTTAAAAATCAAGGTAAAGAAAATGGGCTTATTTTAGAACAAATATCCCAGGATCAAAAAAGTTTTGAGCAATATATAATTTCTAAAATACCATTTGAAGCAATTAAAAGAGGGGATTTTCTAGTTAGAAATTATGGTAATATTGAGATAGAAGTAAAATGCAAAACTTTTTATAAAAAAAATAATCAAGATGTTTTCTATTTTAATTGTAACGAATTTGAAAAGCATTTCAATATGCAAAAAATAATAAATTCTCCTGTTATAATCGCAATTTATAAAAGAGAAAATAACATTTTGAAAGAAGATAACCCTTATTTTATTTCTATAAATGAGATCTATAGAAACATAGGTTTATTAAAAAAAGAAGAAAATAAAGAGATAAATACAGGTGAAAGCTATCTAATTCCTCTTAGCCTCACTGTTCAAAGTTTTGATTACATAAAAAATTTTGACAAATACAATGAAAAGTCCTATTCTGTTGAAAAAATAAGGGAAGCCCATCCTAATGCTTATGCTAAATGGGCAAAAGAAGATGATGATAAGTTAGAGTTACTCTATTGTGAAAAGACAACAGTAAAAGAATTGTGTGACATCTTTGGAAGAAATAGGGGAGCTATTTTATCCCGAATAAAAAAATTAGAACTAAGAGAAAAATATGATATATAGTGATTCTATCATTCTATAAAAACATTAATCTCCCTCTATGCCCATCCTCTTCGAAAATAATCTTTTCATCAAAGAGCTCCCAGTAGATTACAATGGGAAGCTATTAGATCTCAGATCTCAACCCTTATATTGCACGGCTAAATGTGTTTTTAAATAAGTTAGAGGTAAAATGTGTTAGGGAGTGTTGCAGCATTCAGGTGTTTTCGTTTATGCTTGAGGATATCCACAAGGCGCTTGTAGGACTCCCTGTTGAAACTGTTGTAACACAACTCAAAGCAATGCAAACTGCTATTGAGGAACAATGGTGGTACAACATTGTAGGTAGCACTATTCTAAACAATAATTTTAATAGAAAAGTATTTTTGCAACTGTTAGCGCATATTATAAAAACCACTGAAGGAAATATTGCTTTTTTAGGAGAATAGTTATAATTTTGCAGAAAAAATAACAATATACTTATGGACTTTTTAACAGGAAAACCACTATCCGACACTATTTACGATACCCTTTTTAAGGCGGAAAAGGAACTTATTATCATTTCGCCTTATATTCAGCTGGGAGATTACCTCAAAGACAATGTTTTTAAACAGCTTTTAAACAACACCAAACTACATATACTCATTGGGTTTGGCAAAAATACCTCTAATGGAGAAGAAAATTGTAAGCGTGAAGATATTGAGTACTTCTTGGGCTTCCCGAATATCACAATGGTGTATATTCCACAGTTACACGGACAATATTATGCCAACGAAAAGCAATCGGTGATTACCTCTATGAACCTTTTGGATTACTCGCTGGAAAACAAGGTAGAGTTTGGCGTACTTGCCGAAAAAGCCCTTACCGACCTTGTAAACAAAAACAACTTCTTCGAAACTTCCAAAAATACCATTATGAGTGTACTCGACAGCGGTTACACTATCTTTGCCAAACGTCCTAACTACAACAAGAAGTTTTTAGGTCTGGCGAAAGACTACGCTGGCTCTACCGTGCATTTGGATTTGGTAGACGATGTATTGTCTAACAGAGAGGTGAAGCCTATCCGCTACTCCTCTTTTGTACCCGAAAACTATGCAAATGCCGAGAACAGACCACCCGCAGAGCGCGAGCCTACCTCTGAAAGAGCTATAGAAACCGAAACACCTCAGGAAAATGCCGTACAAGAAGAGAAAAAAGGACATTGTATCCGTTGTAATACCGCTATTCCTTTTGACCCTTCGAAGCCTTTGTACAACAGCTGTTATGAAGAGTGGGTGAAGTTCGGCAACCGTTTCTATGAAGAGAAGTACTGCCATTGCTGTGGTGAGGAGAAGAAAGTAACGGTAGCGACACCTTTATGTTATAATTGTTTTTCAAGACAATTGTAAGCAAAAGAGACAGATTTTTATTTTTTGGATATGAATAATTTTTAATACTTTTGCACATCTAAAAACGAAAGTAAACTTTATGGAAGAAATTAGATATGACGAGGATAGTATCCGCTCTTTGGACTGGCAAGAACACATTCGCACACGCCCTGGTATGTATATCGGGAAGCTGGGCGATGGCTCTTCAGCCGACGACGGTATTTACATCCTTCTCAAAGAGGTCATCGATAACTGTATAGACGAGTTCGTGATGGGAGCTGGTAAGACCATCGACGTAAAAATCACCGATAACCAGGTAGAAGTACGCGACTATGGGCGCGGTATCCCCTTAGGAAAGGTAGTAGATGTAGTATCGAAAATGAATACGGGGGGTAAGTACGACTCCCGAGCTTTTAAGAAATCTATCGGACTCAATGGGGTGGGTACAAAAGCTGTGAATGCCCTTTCTACTTACTTCAAAGTGGAATCGGTGCGCGATGGTCAATGCAAATCGGCTATTTTTGAGAGAGGTCTGCTAAAAGAAGAAAGCGCTATTGAGGAAAGCCAGAAAAGGCGCGGTACCAGCGTAGCTTTTATTCCAGACGACACTATTTTTAAGAACTTCAAGTTCCGTAATGAGTATGTGGTGCGTATGCTCAAAAACTACGTATACCTCAACCCAGGTCTTACTATCAACTACAATGGTGAAAAGTACTATTCTGAAAACGGACTCAAAGACCTCCTCACCGAAAACAACAATGAAGAGGATTTTCTTTATCCTATCATTCACCTTAGAGGTGAAGATATTGAGATTGCCATATCTCACAGCAAAACTCAGTACAGTGAGGAGTATTACTCTTTTGTAAACGGTCAGAACACTACACAAGGAGGTACGCACCTCAACGCTTTCAAAGAGGCTTATGTAAAGACCATTCGCGACTTCTATAAAAAGAACTATGATGCCTCCGATGTGCGTAAGTCTATCATCGCGGGTCTCTCAATCAAAGTGATGGAACCTGTGTTTGAGAGTCAGACAAAAACCAAGCTCGGTTCTACCGAAATGGGAGAAGGAATGCCTTCTGTGCGCACCTATATCAATGATTTCATCAGTCGCCATTTAGATGACTTCCTACATAAAAACCCTGAGATATCCGATGCGCTACAACGGAAGATTATGCAGGCACAACGCGAACGTGAAGACTTGGCAGGTATTCGCAAATTAGCTAAAGAAAGAGCTAAAAAAGCAAGCTTACACAATCGTAAACTACGCGACTGTCGCGTGCACCTCACCGATACCAAAGACGAGCGTGCCCTACAAAGCACCTTATTCATTACTGAGGGAGATTCAGCTTCGGGCTCTATTACCAAATCGCGTGATGTAACCACACAAGCCGTTTTCTCACTACGTGGTAAACCTTTGAATACCTACGGAATGAGTAAGAAAATAGTGTATGAAAATGAAGAGTTCAACCTATTACAAGCCGCTCTAAATATTGAAGACTCTATGGACGACCTTCGCTACAATAACATCGTGGTAGCCACCGATGCCGATGTAGACGGTATGCACATTCGTCTTTTGCTTATCACTTTCTTTTTGCAGTTCTTCCCCGAAATCATCAAAGAAGGGCATTTATATATACTGCAAACACCTCTATTCCGTGTGCGCAACAAAACGCAAAAAATATATTGTTACAGCGAAGAAGAAAAGGAAGCAGCCATAGACAAGTTAAAGGGCAAACCTGAAATTACTCGTTTTAAAGGATTGGGAGAAATCTCCCCCGATGAGTTTAAAGATTTTATAGGGGAAGATATACGCTTAGACCCTGTAATGATGGACAAAACTATCCATACCGAACAGCTCTTGGAGTTCTATATGGGCAAAAATACTCCTGACCGTCAAGAATTTATCATCAACAATCTAAAAGTAGAAATTGATAACTTCGAGCAATGAAGATAACAGCTCAAATAAAAGAACCTATCCGTGAAGAAATGGAACTCTTTGAACAGAAGTTCCGTAGCTCGATGTCGTCTAAGGTTGCCTTACTGAATCGTATTACCTACTATATTGTAAATCGCAAAGGCAAGCAAATGCGACCGATGTTTGTGTTCTTAGTAGCCAAGATGGTATCGGGAGGTAAGGTGAGTGAACGCACCTATCGGGGAGCATCGGTAATAGAGCTCATACACACTGCTACCCTTGTACACGATGATGTAGTGGACGACAGCAACAAGCGCCGAGGGTTCTTCTCAATCAATGCCTTATGGAAAAACAAAATAGCTGTATTAGTGGGTGATTACCTACTTTCTAAAGGCTTACTACTCTCTATAGACAACGGTGATTTCGACCTATTACGTATTATCTCGGTAGCCGTACGTGAAATGAGTGAAGGTGAACTCTTGCAGATAGAAAAAGCTCGTCGGTTAGACATTGTAGAAGAGGTGTACTACGAGATTATCCGTCAGAAAACCGCAACGCTTATAGCCGCTTGTTGTGCGATGGGAGCTTGTTCGGTACAGCCAGAACAAACCGAACTGATAGAGAAAATGCGACTCTTTGGCGAATACATAGGAATGGCTTTCCAAATAAAAGACGACCTCTTTGATTATACCGAAGACGCGATTGGTAAACCTACGGGTATAGATATTAAAGAACAAAAAATGACCCTACCACTTATTTATGTACTTAATACTTGTTCCGAAGAAGAAAAACAATGGCTTATCAATTCGGTAAAAAAATACAACAAAGACAAAAAACGCGTAAAGGAAGTAATTGAATTTGTAAAGAATCATAAAGGGCTGGAATACGCTACGACTAAAATGAAAGAGTTTCAACAAAAAGCCCTAAATATATTGGATGAATTCCCAACCTCACCTTATAAAGAAGCCTTAACTCTAATGGTAAATTACGTGATTGATAGGAAAATTTAAGTTAGGTAAGAGGTAACATTCTATATATAGATAATATGTATAGTTTATCTATTAAAAAAACGTTTTCTTATGACAATTTTTGCTCTTGTGGGTCGTAATATTGGCTATTCTTTTTCTCGAAAATATTTCACTGAGAAATTTAAACGAGAAGGTATTAATGATTGTGAATATATCAATTTTGATATACAAAATCTCAATGAATTACCCGCTCTCTTAAAAAACACTCCTAACTTACGAGGAATGAATGTTACCATTCCGTATAAGCGAGAAATAATGAAGCTACTTACTACCGTTGATGCTACTGCACAAGCCATTGGAGCTGTGAATACTATAAAAGTTACCCCTGATGGACTTGTCGGTTATAATACCGACTACTATGGCTTTAGCAAATCATTATCTCCTTTATTGCAACCACATCATACTCACGCTCTTATCTTAGGTACGGGAGGTGCATCGAGTGCTGTTGCTTATGCGCTCAAGCAACTAAATATTGATTATCGTTTTGTATCCCGCACACCACAGATGAATCAGTTTACTTACGCAGAACTTACCAAAGAGATTATAGAAAATTATCACCTTATTATTAACAGTACTCCCTTAGGTACATTTCCTAATATTAACGACTGTCCTCCTATTCCTTATGAATATCTCACTCCTGAGCACTTGCTTTATGACCTTATTTATAATCCTTCACAAACTACATTTCTACACAGAGGGGAAAAGCAGGGAGCTACTACTTGTAATGGGCAACTAATGTTAGAACTTCAAGCTGAAAAAGCGTGGGAAATATGGAATAAAGAATAAAAAGCAGAGAAGTTTTTATTTTTCTCCCATCATTATGCAATAAGGACGACGTATTTTCTTGCCACTCTTAGAAACAAGTGTTTCTTCAAAAGTATACTCTTTGATATTCTTAAGCCCTATGCGGGAGAGTATTTTTCGCACTTCGGGAACAGTATAAAACTTAAAACCCACTTGTGCAAAAGGAGCTTTCTCACCTACTGACTTGTCAATAAGAGTAATCACTACCTTTCCCATAGGCTTGAGCAACTGACAAATATTGCGATAATAGCGAGTAGGGCTTTTGAGAAAGTAAAGTGTATTGACTGAAAAGCAAACATCAAAAAGTATATTAAACTCAAGTTTCTCATCGGGTTGTACTTGCAGAAAAGAAACAGATTGTTGCGCTACCAATTCGGGATTGTTTACAGTAGCCTCAGTTATCATTTCCACAGAAGTTTCCACTCCTGTATAGTGAATGGTTGGCTCTTTTTCAAATAAATAAGGTAAATGGCTGGCATTGCCGAAGCCAATTTCTAAAACATTGCTATTGGGCAAAAGTGATAAACAGTCAATCGTATTGAAAATCATAGTGCGATTGGAAAAGAAAGTATATTCACCTACTTCTTTTGCATATATTCCGCTGGGGCAACGCAATAACTGTCCTAAAAGTTGCATATCGGTTACTGGAGGATTCATTATTTCTATTTAGTATTTCAAATAGTTAGACGGCAAAGATACATTTTTTTCGCATAATAGCTTGCACAGTTATACAAAAGGAAGTACTTTTACCGCTTCAAAAATAACCACCTTTTGGTTATTAATATATCATTTTAATTATATTATCTATAAGATTATGAAGATATTAGTATGTATCAGTAGCGTCCCCGACACTACTTCGAAAATAAAATTTACTGATGAAAATAAGAAGTTTGACCCTACAGGAGTGCAGTTTATCATCAATCCTAACGATGAATTCTGCCTCACTAAGGCAATCTTACTTAAAGAAAAATTAGGCACTACTATCACTCTTGTGAATGTAGGCACCCAAGAAACAGAACCCGTATTGCGCAAGGCTTCCGCCATTGGTGCTGATGATATTATCCGTATTGATGCCACTCCTACCGATGCTTTTTTTGTAGCTACTCAGTTGGCTAAGGTAGCTAAAGAAGGGAATTACGACCTTATCATTACAGGAAAGGAGTCTATTGATTATAACGGCGGAATGGTGGGAGGATTTTTGGCAGGATTACTAAATCTACCCTTTATCAACAAATGCATAGGTTTAGATATCAATGGGACAGAGGTAACTGCTGAACGAGAAATAGACGGCGGTAAGGAAAAACTCTCCGCAACTCTTCCGTTAGTAATTGCGGGACAAAAAGGACTTACCCAAGAGAAAGACCTTCGTATACCAAATATGCGCAACCTAATGGCAGCTCGCACTAAAGTAATTACCGTGTTGCCTGCTGAAAATACAGATACGAGAGTAACAACCATAGGTTTTGAGAAACTTCCTGCCAAAAAACCTGTAAAAATGGTATCGGCTGATGATTTAGATACTCTTATCGATTTATTACACAACGAAGCTAAAGTAATTTAATAAAAAATGTCCATACTCATATATATAGATTCCGAAAACGGAAAAGTAAAGAAAAGTAGTTATGAAGTGGCTACTTATGCCAAAACTCTTGCTCAGAAACAAAATACCAAAATAGTAGCAGTAGCTATCAACATTGATAATCCTGAAATGTTAGGCACTTATGGTATTGATAAAGTATTGAACGTAGCCGATGAAAAGCTACAACACTTTTCGGCGAAGGCTGTAGCACAAATATTACAACAGGCAGTGAAGAAAGAAGGGAGTACAACGGTGCTTTTCAGCGCCTCGTCGCAAGCCAAGAATATTGCCCCTTTATTAGCCACTTCTTTACAAGCAGGTTATGTACCTAACGCCATTTCACTCCCTGAAAACGATTTTACTATTAAAAGTAATGCCTTTTCTAACAAAGCCGTAAGTTTAAACAAAATCACAACAGCTATAAAAATAGTAGGATTAGCTCCTAATGCCTTCGGAGTAAAAGAAAATCCTACTCCGGCAATTGTAGAACCCTTCTCCCCTACCCTTTCAGATAGTGATTTCGATATAAAGATAATCGCTACCGAGAAGGCTACAGGCAAAGTACCGTTAGACGATGCCTCTATTGTGGTATCAGGAGGACGCGGACTAAGAGCCGCCGAGAATTGGCACATAATCGAAGATCTTGCCGAAGTACTCGGCGCTGCCACCGCTTGTTCTAAGCCTGTGGCTGATATGGGGTGGCGTCCACACGCTGAGCACGTAGGACAAACAGGAAAACCCGTTGCGCCTAACTTGTATATTGCCATTGGCATTTCAGGAGCTATACAACACTTGGCGGGGGTTAATGCCTCAAAAGTAAAGCTGGTTATCAACACCGATGCCGAGGCTCCTTTCTTTAAAGCTGCCGATTACGGCGTGGTAGGCGATGCTTTTGAAGTTGTTCCCAAGCTTATAGAAAAACTAAAAGCTAAACTTTAATATTTGTAATAACTTTTCACGGCTGGGAAATGCCCAAGAAACTGTGAAGATTTACAACAAATACAAAGAATACTATGCAGATAGCAAGAGAGACTTTTCAATAAACTAAACTGATGAGTTAATGAGTTAATTTGTTACTATACTAATTGACTTTTTAGCTCATCACCTAATCAAAAAATTGAACAATGCCTTTATTTAAAAAAGACCCTTTCGGACATACACTTTTCGTAAAACGATGGCTCATCCGCGTTTTTGGTATCCTTACTCATAGCAGGTATGATGGTTTTAACCAACTGAAGATTGAGGGTTCGGACGTTATTCGCGAGTTGCCACCACAGAATGTACTGTTCATTTCAAATCACCAGACTTATTTCGCCGACGTAACGGCTATGTTTCACGTGTTCAACGCAAGTCTTAAAGGTCGTAAAGATACCTTGGATAATATGGGTTATCTGTGGAACCCAAAACTCAACATTTATTACGTGGCGGCTTCCGAGACTATGAAATCAGGGATTCTGCCCAAAATATTAGGTTACGCAGGAGCTATACCGGTGAACAGAACTTGGCGCGAAAAAGGGAAAGAAATACATCGCGAAGTCCGCCAAGCCGATGTAGAAAACATAGGTATCGCCCTTGCCGATGGTTGGGTGATTACTTTCCCGCAGGGCACTACCTCGCCGTGGAAACCTATCCGCAAGGGTACTGCACACCTCATCAAGCAATACAAACCTGTGGTGGTGCCCATCGTAATCGATGGATTCCGTCGCTCGTTTGATAAAAAGGGAATAAACATCAAAAAGAAAGGAGTGCAACAATCGATGATTATCAAATCGCCTTTGCAAATAGATTACGAAAATGATACGGTTGAAGAAATTGTAGCTAAAATAGAAATGGCTATCGAACAACACGAATCATTCCTTAAAGTTAAGAAATTAGATGGTGAAGAAGCTCCTAAAACAGTAACAACACCACAACCCTAATTACTGATGATGATAGGGCTCATTACGGAGAATCGTAAAAGCACGGTAGAGCTGTTCTACAAAAAATAGGCGTATCATTTGGTGTGAAAAGGTGAGTTTGGAAAGTGACAACTTGCCATTAGCACGGTCGTATACTTCTTTTGAAAAACCATAAGGTCCCCCAATCACAAAGGTGAGCTGCTTGATGCCGGCATTCATTTTCTTTTGCAATTCATCGGCGAAAGCCACTGAGGTAAACTCTTTGCCACGTTCGTCTAAGAGTATCAGATGATGAGACGAGGCTACATTGCCGAGGATAAGCTCCCCTTCTTTTGCTTTTTGTTGCTCTTTCGATAGTGATTTGCTATTCTTAATATCGGGCAAGAGTTGCGATTCAAAATTGATGTAATACGAAAGTCGTTTTTCATACATATCAATGAGCTGTTGCAAAGCAGGATTATCGGTCTTGCCCACTGCGAGAAGTTTGATGTTCATTATTTTTCAGGATAAAAGCTAAAAGGTAAAAAATAAAAATAAGGTTATAAATCACAAACAAATACTTCGATGTTTTTCCTTAAAAGTGTTTGCCTTATAAGTTTCTCAATTCTGTCCCAAGAGCCTCCTGCCAATCCGCAACCTATGCGAGGCATTTGCACTTTGGCATTTATTTCATAAGCAAAATCGGCTATTTGTTGCAAACCTTTTTCCACTGCCTCATAACGAATAGGCGGGTCACCGTTTTCATCTTTATATATGTTGTGTTGCCCAATGAGATTTGCAACCCATATCTTCTCTTCTACCGACACAAATTGTACCTCTCCCAGGGCAAAATTATCACCTTCTTTATACCATTGTTTGTATTGTTTTTCGGGGTATTTCCAGCGTTTGGAAAGTGCTAACACAAATCCCTTCCCCCAAGCGCCTATATCATTACAAATATGGGCGATAACAATGTTTCCTTCGGCTTGTGGCACCGTAGCATCTGCTTTTAAATAATGTATCATCGCTTAAATCTTTTGTTATTTTGGCAAAGATAACTAATTTTTATTAACACTACAAAAACATTTTTATTACCTTCATCACAATAAACAACTCTTTTTTTACTATTTAAGGCAAATTCTATATTAAAAACTTTTATAAGGGAACAGAATACTTATAATAAATTATACAAGTACACTATTCAGATTCATAAAAAAACTTTGTCAGAGTTTAAGTACTTTGACAAAGTTTGTGATGTGAAGAAGATTGGAGACTTTTCTCATCTCTTTTTTATAATGCAAGAGTGATTATCATTATTGTTTTATCATTAGAAAAAGAATCTTTCTTTTTCTCCTTTTTCGTTCAAGATTTCTAACGAGTTACGATTGCGTGAAGAAAGGGTAGACATTACATTTTTCAATTCATCTACATCCTTAATGGTCTTTCCATTCACTGAAAGTAACACTTTCCCCACTATATTGATATTATTGTACTCATAGAACTGTCCAGCAGCGGTTACCTTCACTCCGTTTTTAGTTCTAAATCGCTTTTGGTCAGCATCTGAAAGGTTTTTCACTTCCAAACCTAAGGATTGTATCACATAAGTAGTATTTTTCTTAAGGGTAATATTGGCGGTGCGTTCTTTACCTTCGCGTACGTAAGTTACTTTTAACATATCACCAGGACGTTTAGAAGCGATGTGACCACTAAGATCAGAGTATTTATGTATCTTCACATTGTCAATTTGCTTGATGATGTCACCTTTTTTAAGTCCAGCACTACCAGCCCCTGACTCATCGTCTACTGAATCTACATAGAATCCTTCAGTTTCTTTGATGTTGAGTTTTTTAGCTACTTCAGAGTCTAACCCTTGTCCGCGCACGCCCATCACTCCTCGTTGTACATTTCCGTACTCTATAAGGTCTTCCACCACTTTCTTAGCGATATTACTAGGCACTGCAAACGAGTAGCCCATATACACACCCGTAGTAGATGAGATAGCTGTATTGACACCAATGAGATCACCGTTGAGGTTTACTAAAGCTCCCCCACTGTTTCCCATATTCACCACGGCATCGGTTTGTATAAATGATTCTATTTTATCGCTACCGCGCTCGCTGATGTTACGCGCTTTCGCACTGATGATTCCCGCAGTAACGGTAGAATTCAAGTTAAAAGGATTCCCTACTGCGAGCACCCATTCGCCTACTTGTGTGTTATCGGAGTCGGCAAAGGTGAGAAAAGGTAGCTTTTCGTCGGCTTCTATTTTCAGTAGGGCAATATCCGAAGAAGCATCTGTGCCAATAAGTTTAGCAGTATAAGTTTTATTGTTGTTGAGAGTAACCTCCAAAGTAGTAGCGTTGGCAATCACGTGGTTATTGGTTACTATATAGCCATCGGGGGTAATGATAACCCCAGAGCCTGTACCTACTTGGGTTTGTTCGCCTCCACCATTACCGTAAAAAAGGTCGAAGATAGAGGTAACGCCTCCTTGTGATTTTACAGTGTTCTTTACGTGCACTACGCTATTCACCGTTTTGTTAGCTGCTTCCACAAAGTTGGTTTCACCTGCTACCGTTCTTTCAGGAGTAGTGTGATTAGTTTGTACCAAAGCAGGACGTGAGAGTAGCTCTAGCGCTTCTTGTTTGGCGTCGTGTTTATCTATAAAGAGTTTATACCCTCCTAAGGTCATAGCCCCGCCGAGAAAGGCAGTAGCTATCATTGTTGCATAATTTTTCATCATATTTTTTGTTTTACTAATTTGTTTTATATCGTAAAACGATTAGGCAACAATTGTGCCATTTTAATGACCGACGGTAAAAGCTTCTTTAATTTTCTCTACTTCAGCACCTATATCGCCTGCTCCTACAGCAAGTAATAATTTTGGTTGTTTTTTAAGCAATAAAGGTATCAATTCTGCTTTGCTCACCAATATTTTCTGTTTAGCCGTCACTTTGTCTAACAATACTTGTGAAGTAATACCTTCAATAGGCAGTTCTCGAGCTGGGTATATGTCCAATAGAACTACATCGTCAAACTGTGACAGGCTTTTTGCAAAATCGTCTAAAAAGTCACGTGTACGGGTGAACAAATGGGGTTGGAAGACAATAGTTTTAGGAGTGTGGGGGTACATCTCCTCTACTGCTTGGAACAACGCATTAATTTCCGAAGGGTGATGTGCATAATCGTCTATAAAAGCAAAGTTGTCTTCCTTGATAATATATGAGAAACGCCTTTTCACACCTTTGAATGTAGCCAAATGAGGGAGTAACTTTTCAGGGGCAAATCCTGCTTTTACCGCCATCGATACGGCTGCTAAGGCATTGAGTAGATTGTGTCTTCCTGGCTTCAATAAAGTATAGTCTTTATAGACGCCTCCTTTATAATGAAAATCAAAATGGTAAATACCGTTCTTTACGGTTATATTTTGGAAAGTATAATCGGCATTATCTTCTAATCCGTAGGTCTCACCTTCTATATCTAAACCATTGCGCACTATAAGACTTCCTCCTGGTTTTATCTTACCTGCAAACTCTCTAAAACCTTCTATCAAGTGTTCTTTATCGCCATAAATGTCGAGATGGTCGGCATCCATAGAGGTGATACAAGCTATATTGGGCGAGAGTCGCAAGAAGGAACGGTCGAACTCATCGGCTTCTGCCACAGTGTACTCACTGCCTTTCAGTACTAAGTTGCTGTTGAAGTTTTCAGCAATCCCTCCTAAAAACGCGCTTACTGAGGCTCCTGCTTCCACTAATAAATGGGCGAGAATACTTGAAGTAGTGGTCTTACCGTGCGTACCTGCCACTGCAAGGCAGAATGTATTTTTGGTGATAAACCCTAATACTTCCGAACGTTTTACTACTTCGTAGCCATTTTGCTGAAAATAGTTTAATTCCTTATGGTCTTTGGGTACGGCAGGTGTATAGACTACCAGCGTAGTGTGCTTGTCTTTAAAAGAGGCGGGAATAGCATTCACATCATCGGTAAAATGTACTTTTATACCTTCTTTTTCGAGCATTTCAGTAATTTCAGTGGGGGTACGGTCATAACCACATACCTTTTTGCCATTGGCATTAAAATAACGAGCAAGGGCAGACATTCCTATGCCCCCTATGCCTATAAAATAAACGTTCTGTATAGGTTGTAAATCCATTTGTATAAAATGCGAAGTAAGAGGTAAGAGTTTTTAGTTCTTCACTCAATTACCTCATAATTTTTTAGTTTCTATTAGCTTTTTTGAAGCATCGTATTTGCGAACTTCCTTTTTCTTAGTATCAGTTACAGTGTAATTGTCTAATTTTCCATTCTTGTAGATGAAAACAGTAGTCTCTTTTGTACTGCGGTCTTCACAAGTTTTTTGGCTAATTACTCCTTTGTCATAAGTTTCACGACAATTGCCGTTTTCAGTAACATACCATTTTTCAGTAATTTTACCAGTTGGGTCATATTTAGTAGTGATTTTGCTATCCACTTGGTCTAATTTCAGCTTCCCGTTTTGGTAAAATTCCTTTGTAGTACTCTTGATAGCATTCACTTCTTTGCTAGGATTGCCATTCTTGTGGTAAGTAGTAACTACCTGGTCGGCTCCTTCCTTCAAGTTGGTGTGTATTTCTATCTTTTGGGCGAGCTTACCAGCGTGGTCAAACACGTGTCCTTCAATAATGTTCCCTTTGAAGATGTTTTTCTTGCGCAATCTACCTTCGGTATTGAATATGTGTATTTCCGAGAGCTTCCCATTAGCGAAGATATAGGTAGATTTTAGGTTTTTTTCCTTGTTTTCAAACTGTCCTTCACCTACAAACTGCCCGTTGTTGCCTATCTCGAATTCAAAGCGCTGTTCATCGTTGTCAATAACGTAATTTCCTTTCGGCAGAGCTACCTTTCGCGTCATATACGCTTGGCGAATCATATCGCTATTAATACCTGCCGAATTGCCCGATTTAAGGTTTCTTTGTAACTGCAAATATGCGTCGTAATTCACGTATTCCTTTACTTCCACGATGCCTCTTTTAAATTCATCGCTTTTAGTATCTATAAAAAACTGTTTTCCCAATTGGTTTTGCGCAAAAGTAAATGCGGCACACACCAGTGCTATAAATGTAAAAAGTCTCTTCATCTGTTTTAATTCTTATTTTCTAAGATAATATTTACTATTTCCTCAGTAGCATTAGGCAAAGCCAACGTCTTAATGTGTTGGGACAGGCTCTGCTGTTTTGCCTCGTCGTTTATGAGTTCGGTAAAAGTAGTAGCAAAAGTAGTGCCTAAATCTGTTTCGCGTATCAAAATAGCAGCCTGTTTTTGCTCAATAGCTCGTGCATTTTTGGTCTGGTGGTCTTCTGCCACATTGGGCGAAGGAATAAATATCACAGGTTTTCCCACTACACACAATTCGCTCACCGAGCTGGCTCCTGCGCGAGAGATAATTACATCGGCAACAGCATAAGCCAACTCCATTTTGTCAATAAAAGCTAAAACTTTCACTCGTTCGCTTTCATATTTCTTGTACTCTTCATAATACAGTTTGCCACACTGCCATAACACTTGCACCCCAAGTTTTTCAAATAAAGGCAACTGCTCTTCTACTAGCTGATTGATACGCCTAGCTCCTAAACTACCCCCTAATACCAACAACGTTTTTTGCTCAGGGTTCAGCTGAAAATATGTCAGTCCTTCTGTGCGGTGCTTTGCTATATCCAAGAGCCCATCGCGAATAGGATTACCTGTTTTTACGATTTTCTCTTTGGGGAAGAACTGTTCCATTGCATCGTAAGCCACACATATTTTTTTTGCCTTTTTGGAAAGCATTTTGTTGGTAATACCCGCATACGAATTTTGTTCTTGAATGAAAGTAGGAATACCCATTCCGCCTGCTACCTTCACCACAGCACCGCTGGCAAAACCTCCGGTACCTATCACGGCATCGGGTTTAAAACGCTTGATAATGCTCCGAGATTTCAGCAAGCTACTGATGAATTTTAAGGGGAATAGCAAGTTCTGCAAGGTAATTTTACGCTGAATGCCCGAAATCCAAAGCCCTTCAATAGGATAACCCGCCTGTGGTACTTTTTGCATCTCCATACGGTCTTTGGCGCCCACAAACAGAATGTCGGCATCTGGAATACGTCTTTTCAATTCATCGGCAATAGCGATAGCAGGAAAAATATGCCCGCCTGTACCTCCTCCTGATATGATAAACTTTTTCATTTCTCGTTCTAATTTGGTGCAAAGGTACGCAAATCTTCACAAAAAGCAATATTATTTAAGCGTTTGCTTAATACTGCTGTTGATAGCCTTAAAAACTTCACTGTTTTGATGAGGCACACAGTCCTGTACCCAATACCACCAAAAATAACCGCCCACGTAGTTCTTTACATATTTAGGCATCGAATAATAGTGCTTAGCTCTTTGCACTTTACTCTGTACAGAGTACTTCTTATAATCGTTATTGCCACACTCCCCTATGCCCAATTTAACATTCGGGAAAATAGACTCTAAATTGTTAAATACCTCTTGCCAATTAGGCTGGTAATTGTCGTTATCATCTTCGTAATAGCTTACTAACACGTAATCCAACTGCTTTTTCATATCTTCGGGGATATATCTTTTTAGCCAATCCTCCATCGTCACCTTTTGGTCACCTGGTTTAAAATAGTAGCTCACAAGCACTGTTTTCGCATTTTTACTGCGGATAAACTTATAAGCACCATAAGCCTTATCGGCAATAAACTGAGGGTTGTCACCCATCCAACCTTCTCCGTTAATTTCATTGCCCACTTCCCAAAAATCCGTATATGCCGAGAGTTCTTTATACGAATCTTGAAATCTCTTTACATAACTATCCACAGTTTTGTAACCCTTCATATCTTCTGAATCGGCAGGTGTTGCCATCACATAAGCTACTTGATGAACAGCCGAAAAAAGCGGTTTGTAATTAGCTATCGCTGTACCTTTGGACATCACAATGCGCACCGTAGGCTTTACAGGCATCGCCTTGATAGCACTCACAATCTGCTGAACAGTAACTTTGGTTTTATCCCAACTATCATCTATAGTAATACCATACAAATAGGCATTCGTAGGGGTATTAGGTTTGGGGTTATCAGGCTTGGGTTTGTCTGGAATTGGCTTATCAGGGGTAGGTTTATTAGGGTCTGGTTGGGGAACTTCGTCATTGTTTTTATGGCAAGCTATAAAAACGATTGCCATACATAAGTATAATATTCTTTTCATTTGATAAATAATTTAATTTTGAAAGTGCAAAGGTACTATTTTTATTGCAAACTGCTTCAAAAAATCATCTGAAAAATCAAAATCTACCCTTTCCCCCTCAGCTTTCGCATTTACCCCATTCTTTCTTCGCTTTAGTGTTATGAACTTTACCAAAATTTGAAGCTTTGGCAAACTTGAAGCCTTCCACTAACCTTCTTTTTATCTCTATTTCAACTCTAACTTACCTTCGCTGATTGTTCGTCTTTCGTTCGTTCATTGTTCGTTCATTGTTCGTCTTTTGTTCGTCTTTTGTTTATCTGCCCGTGCGGCTCGCACCGTCTTTTGTTCGTCTTTTCTTCGTTCATTGTTCGTCTTTCCTATAAGCTCTCCATATCTACATTATTTCATTCTCTCGCCCCCATTTGCTAATTCTCAAATTTGCTAATTTGCTAATTACACCTGCCTGTGCGGCTCGCACCGTCTTTTGTTCGTCTTTTCATTATCTGCCTGTCGTGCTACGACTGCCCGTGCGGCTCGCACTGCCTATCGTACTACGACCTCGCATCGGTTTTTTTTTAAAGCTTGTCCCCCTTCGGGGGTTCGGGGGCTTTCGCCACACTGTCACTCGTCATTGATTTGGTATTTTTGGCAAAGTTGAAAGCTCCCAATAGTCTCTTTCTTATCTCCATTATATCCTTATTTTGAATTTGTTTTTTGTTCATTCTTAAACCACTATAGACCCACTATAGACCCACTATAGACCCACTGTAGACCCACTATAGACCCACTATAGACCCACTATAGACCCACTATAGACCCACTATAGACCCACTGTAGACCCACTGTAGACCCACTGTAGACCCACTCTTTATTCATCTATCCTATAAGCTTTGTATAAGCACCCACCTAATTAACCATTAACCACTAATCATTAATCACTAATAAAAAAACCTCCAAAAAGCTATTCGCTTTTTGGAGGTATTCTTATTTTATCGTACTTTTTACTGATAAAACAGTTTATTTGATAGGCGTTTTAGGCAAGGTAACTTCTCCTGGGTCTTTCCAAAGCCCATCTTTGATAGCTCTTTTTTTAGCCGCTTCAGCACGTTTCTCGCTATCAGGGTGTGAACTCATCATCTTTTGGAATTTACTTTGGGTTGCTCCACCTGAAAGCAAAGCCAATTTCTTAAATGCTGTATAAACAGCCACCACATTATAACCGTGTTTCTTCATAAAATTGTAAGAATATTCATCGGCTTGTGATTCTTGTTTTTTGCTGTGTTTAGCATCAAGGATAGCATTAGCCATCTCACCCAATTCAGTGTCGCTTAGTTTTCTTACAACCCCCGAAGCCGAGCTTGCAGCATCTTGTGCAGCAGCACGCATATAAGCAGATTTGATAGCATCTTTAGTGTCCTCATTCTTCACGTGACCTATTTCGTGACCGATAACTGCCAATAATTCATCATCAGTCATCAAATCCATCAACGATGAAAACACACGCACACTCCCATCAGCACAAGCAAACGCATTGATATCGGTTACCAGATACACTTTGTAATTGAGCTTCAAACCGTCCTCATTTTGGTGTTTCCCAAACACACGATTCAAGCGTTTAGTATACGGACTGTTTTTGCCTGCTACCGGATTATGAGCATCCATCCAGTCCACTGATTCCTTTGAAAGCCTTTTAGCATCTTCATTAGTAAATGATAAAGCTTGTGCTCCTTTTGTAACAGCACTTGCGGCTTTCCCTAAATTGATTTTTTGAGCTTGTCCCATAGAAAATAGCCCTATAGACATTGCAATTAAGATAAAATTTTTCATTTGAAATTCTTTTAATAATAATGGCGCAAATTTATGCTTTTCTATGGTTAAAACAAAATATTTTTATATTTTTCTTTCGTATTAATATTTTTTTTCGTACCTTTGCCCGCAGTGTAGAAGACTACCTTTTTTCCTAACAAGAAGAAATGTAATAGTTTCTATTACTACCGAAGTATTTAATACAAAACAAGAGGAGATTTTATGAACGATAACTTTTCACCAAGAGTTAAAAGGATATTCACATATAGCAAAGAAGAAGCCATTCGCTTAGGGCAATCTACGGTAGGCACTGAGCACTTTGTGTTAGCCATATTGCAAGAAGGTGAAGGTAGTGCAATCGATTTAATGCACAGTTTAAATATCGATATGGAAAGACTGCGCCAAAACATCCACACGCTCACTTCTGCACGTGGTCTCAACCCTCCTAACTTCAATGCCGTTCATTTCACCGTACAAGCCGAAAGAGCAATGCAGGCTACTTACTTAGAAGCAAAACGCTCCCAGAATGATATGATTAATACAGCTCATCTATTACTAAGCATTTTGCGTAACGAAAACGACCCTACTACTAAAGTTTTCAACAAGCTAGGCGTAAATTATGAAGTAGCAAGAGATAAATTCCAACCCATACGCGACGATAATTATCAAGTCTCATCACCCACCGATGAAGTTGATGAATACGACCGAGACTATAGTTTACCTCACGAAAACAAATCGGGTTACAAAGGTCAGCAACCCAATCAAGGGGGGCAATATGGGCAAAGAAAACTTACTGTGTTAGATAACTTTGGTAGAGATTTAACTGCTTTAGCCGAACAAGGTAGTTTAGACCCCGTAGTAGGTCGCGAGAAGGAAATAGAACGCGTATCCCAAATATTGAGTCGCCGTAAGAAGAATAACCCAATACTCATCGGTGAACCTGGTGTTGGTAAAAGTGCCATCGCCGAAGGATTAGCTTTGCGCATTATTCAGAAAAAAGTGGCACGAGTATTGTATAACAAACGTGTCGTAACACTCGATTTAGCTTCCTTAGTGGCTGGAACTAAATATCGCGGACAGTTTGAAGAACGCCTTAAAGCCATAATGAGTGAACTCGAAAAGAATAAAGATATCATTCTTTTTATTGATGAAATTCACACCTTAGTGGGAGCTGGTGGTGCCTCAGGTAGCTTAGATGCCTCTAATATGTTTAAACCTGCCTTAGCACGTGGTGAAATACAATGTATTGGAGCTACTACCTTAGATGAATATCGCCAATCTATTGAAAAAGATGGCGCCTTAGAACGCCGTTTCCAAAAAGTAATCATCGAACCAACAAGTGTAGATGAAACCATACAAATCCTTCGCAATATAAAAGGAAAATACGAAGAACATCACAACGTAACCTATACCGATGAGGCTATCGAGGCTTGTGTAAAGCTCACCAATCGTTATCTTACCGACCGTTATTTGCCCGATAAAGCTCTTGATGCCTTAGACGAAGCTGGTGCAAGAATACATATTATGCAAGTAAAAGTTCCACAATATATCGTGGAATTGGAAGAACGTTTAGAACAAGCTACTCAAGCCAAAAACAGAGCTGTTTCACGTCAGCAGTTTGAAGAAGCTGCCCGTTTGCGCGATAACGAGAAAATTATCGAAAATTCATTAGTCGAAATGAATAAGAAATGGGACGAAGAATCTAAACAACACCGTGATGTAGTAACCGCCGACCATATTGCCGATGTAGTCTCAATGATGAGCGGCGTACCTGTAAACAGAATTGCTCAAACTGAAATGAGCAAACTCTCAGGGTTATCCGAGATAATGAAATCTAAAATCATTGGTCAAGATGAAGCGGTAGAAAAGGTAGTGAAATCTATCAAACGCAATCGCACAGGCTTAAAAGACCCGAATAAACCTATAGGCTCTTTCATCTTTTTAGGACAAACAGGAGTTGGGAAAACACAACTCGCTAAAGTGCTTGCCAAAGAACTTTTCGATTCAGAAGAAACAATGGTACGCATTGATATGAGTGAGTATATGGAGAAGTTTTCAGTTTCTCGTCTCATAGGAGCTCCTCCAGGGTATGTAGGTTATGAAGAAGGCGGTCAGCTCACCGAGAAAATACGTCGCAAACCTTATTCTGTGGTGCTTTTAGATGAGATAGAAAAAGCACACCCTGATGTTTTCAATATGCTTTTACAAGTGCTTGACGATGGTTTTTTAACTGATAGTTTAGGACGAAAGATTGATTTTAGAAATACTATCATCATTATGACCTCTAATATAGGAGCTCGTCAAGTAAAAGATTTTGGGCAAGGTGTTGGTTTTGGCACTTCAGCAAGAATAGCCCAATCCGAAGCTAATGAGAAATCTATTGTCGAAAATGCTTTGAAAAAGGTATTTGCTCCTGAGTTTCTAAACCGTATTGACGATGTGATTACTTTCAATCCTCTTAGTAAAGAAGATATCTTTAAAATTATCGATATTGAGCTTTCTAAACTATACTCACGTATCAACGATTTAGGCTATGGAGTACAACTCAGCCAAAAAGCAAAAGAATTCATTGCAGATAAAGGCTATGACAAACAATATGGTGCTCGACCTTTGAAACGCGCTATTCAGAAATATGTAGAAGACATATTAGCCGAAGAAATAGTATCTAACCAAGTGCACGAAGGCGATAGCATTCACTTTGATTTAGATGAGAAAGGAGAAAACCTCATAATAACGCAAAAAGAACTTATTTAATAACATCAACCTTTTGAACTTTTAGGCGTTCCCTCAAAGTTCAGAATTTAAACGCTCAAATTACTATGTACGTATTAAGAATTTTAGGTTTATTTACACTACTACTCAGCTTATCTTCCTTTTCAGAGGCAGTAAAGAATACCGAAAAGAGTGTAGTTGTAAATACAGCTACCACAAAGGCTGTGGAAAATAAGAGTAAGCCTAAAAAGAAAACATTTTCTCCTCCTAAGAAAGGGAGAAAAGCTACTACTAGAGTGGCTACAACAACTAAAAAACGTCATAAGTTACCTCCTAAACGCAGTGTAGCTCATCATTCTGCCAAAAAGTCTGTAAAAAAAGCTCCTGTTAAGAGAGCTTTAGCTATAACTGATAAAAAGAAAAAGCCTGTAAAAGCAGATATAGCTGTTGCTAAGAGTAAGAGATATGCTCCTAAAAAACACACCGGTAATAAAGCCCTAAAACAATACGCTGAGAATACTCTCGCAGACACTGAATTGGAAGACGACTTAGAAGACGAAGAACTATTTGAGGAACCTGAAAGCTATGAAACTACCGATATAGCGCTTACTGCACTCTCTAAAAGTAAAGCAGATACCAAACAACAGAAAGTATTATTAGATACAGCTTTCTCATATTTAGGAACTCCTTACAGACACGGAGGTGTTACCCGTAATGGTATGGATTGTTCTGGTTTTGTAAGTACTACTTTCAAATCTATTTCAGTACCATTATCTCGCTCCTCACAAGAAATGGCTACACAAGGAACTAAAATTGACTTGGAAGATGTAAAAGTAGGCGATTTACTTTTCTTCAGAACAACTAGGAAAAGCAGAATATCACACGTAGGTATGGTAGTAGATATAGATGGAGATATTAAATTCATACACTCTTCCTCTAAAAGAGGAGTTGTGATTTCTTCATTAAGTGATGAATATTACAAGAAAACATTTCGTATGGCAAAACGTGTAATGTGAGATTTGTAAATACTCCCATATTAACTATCTTATTAGGACTCATAGGAGGGATTGCTATTACTGATGTAATAGCTCCCTCTTTTTTATTTGCAATAAGTAGTTGTATATGCTTACTGCTCACTTTGGCAATACATCAGTTTTTAGCTACCAAACGATATGCTCTTCGTCACGGAATTGTAATACACGTAGGCCTCACTTCTGTAGCAGTGGGTATACTGATAACTATCCTTCATACCCCCACCTATAACCCTAAGCATTACACACAAAAACTAAATGCCAATGAATATTACACTTTAGAAGCTGACATAATAGAGCAAACTTCACAAACAGATTACGGTACTACCTTTAAAGCCGAGCTCTTAACGGCTAACCATACAAGTATAGAAGGAAAAATTCTGTGCTTTTTTCCTTCTAAAACAATTACCGATGATGTGAAAACATTAGCTCCAACAGATAGATTGGTTTTTGTAGGCAAATATACTCCTATATCTCCTCCTAAAAATCCATATCAATTCAACTATAAACGGTATATGGAGCGAAAAGGTGTATATGGGCGAACAGAAGTAGTTGCTTTTTCTGTTGTTAAAAATAATACAACAGGTTTTATGGGGAGTATTGCGAGAACACACTCTCATTTAGCTATTGTAATAGACAAACATTTTAATCAAGAGTCTTCTGCTCTGTTAAAAACACTACTCTTAGGAAAACGCACTGATTTAGATAACGAAGTCTATCAACATTATGTTGATGCGGGAGCGGTGCATATCTTAGCTATTTCGGGATTACACGTAGGGATTATTACTGCTATACTCCTTTTATTACTGCAAAAGATGCCTAATTTAGGTTTTTATCGTCCACTGCGATACTTTATACTATTAGCAGGCTTATGGGCTTTTGCTTTCATAGCAGGCACCTCTCCTTCGGTATTGAGGGCTACTGTAATGTTCAGCTTTGTAGGATTGAGCACTCTTATACGTAGGAAACAAGGCAGGTTTGATGCGTTAATGCTCTCAATGTTATTTCTGTTGCTTATCAATCCTTACTATTTGTATGATGTAGGCTTTCAGCTGAGTTATGCAGCGGTATTTTCTATAATGAAATTCTACCCTGTGATGCGCAAATGGTGGCAACCTGAGAATAAATACTTACAATGGATATGGTCACTTTTTTTGGTAGGATTATCCGCTCAAATAGTAGTTTTACCTATCAGTTTATACTATTTTCACCAATTTCCCATATTGTTTTTCGTTTCTAACTTGGTTGTAGTACCTTTATTACAACCTATACTCATAGGAGGTATTATTTCTTTATGTTTGGGAAGTTTGGGAATTTTACCTTACGCAATAGTCTTTATCTTAGAAAAATTAATCGCTTTGATGAACTTTTTGGTGGCATTTATAGCTCATCAAGAAATGTTTATCATACGCAACATACCTTTTACTACTCCCCTACTTCTTTCTTCCTTATTGATGGTGTTCATACTCATTATTTTTGTACATTTTAGGAAATACAAAGTATTGGTAGCACTTCTCTTATCTGTTATTTTATTTCAAGGGGTACTTTTCTATCACAAATATAAATTAGAAACAACTGAAGAAATGCTAGTTTTCAGCAAATATAAACAGAAAGTAATCACCATTAGACAAGGTGATAAACTAAGTATCTATCAAACAGATACAATTTCTCCTGACCCTGTAGTAATGAACTATATAAAAAATAAAGGTATCAGCAATATCGAGCTTAAGAAGATACCTTATATATTGCATTTCAAACAAAAAAACTACTTGCTAATGGATAGTTTAGGGGTATACCCAAAATCCAAGCAAGTAGTTATTGATAGTGTTATTTTCTTACAAAAACCTAAAATCAATTTGGATAGAATGAAGCAAGATTTATCGCTTAGGTAGTAAGGAAAGAATAATGTACAATAAAATAATTAGCGGGATAGCGATTATCTTTAAACTTAGAAGTAAAATGACGCAAAGTGCTAAGAATATATATTTCAACGCATTATTCTTAAAAGAATAATCGCTAAACTTCAACGCAAAGAGTGCTATTTCAGCATTCAACAAGTAAGCACTCAACAAAGTAATCCCTAACAAGACCCACATATTATGCAATAAACTATCGAATAATTCAGTAGGCTGATATTGTAATATAAGAGGCAAAGAAAGAATAAACATTGTATTAGCTGGGGTAGGAAGCCCTATAAAGCCAGACGTCTGCCGTGTATCTATATTAAAATTCGCCAAACGATAGGCAGAAGCTAAAGTAATAAGAAAACCAACATAAGGCAACAACATAACAAAAGTCCCTTCAGTTTGTAATACATAGGTACTATTATTCAACAGCTGAAACATCGCAATACCAGGAACTACTCCAGAAGTAACCATATCAGCTAAGGAATCTAACTGTAAGCCCATTTCGGATTTTACGTGTAGCAAACGAGCAAAGAAACCATCAAAAAAATCGAGGAAGATGCCTATTGCCACAAACAAAGCAGCCCAATCAATCGTTCCTCTTACGGCAAAGACAATCGCTACTGTTCCGCAAAAGAGATTGGATAAAGTGATAAGATTAGGGACATACTTCTTCATTCTACTTACAATCAGCATCTAAATAATCTGGAAGGTATGAAGTATCCTTATTAGCATCACAATCAGGATAAGTTACCACGCCATATTCATTACGCACAATCTCATTTATAGAAGGTTTACCATCGTGATCGTGGTCGGCACGACGTGTAGCAATAAGTCTTACTGTAAAAATTAAAGGTGAATAAGCAGGTATTTTAGCTTGGCTGTTATTGAAATAGCCTAAACCTGAAGGAATAAAGAAAACTCCAACTCCTCCATCAGTAGGAGCATTTAGAGTACCATCGCTATTATTTGTAAGTCCTGTAGCCGATGCTCTTAGTTGAGCTACACCCTCCCTAAAACCTCTAATAGTACCTGAAGGCTTGTTGGTAACAATATTACCTATAAGATCTATCCAATTAGAAGTAGATTGTGTTGTTGTTTCATCAAATACACTTAAATCTAATAATTGTCCTTTATAATTCACATATACTGAATCAGCAATAGTAGTGGTAGTTCCTGTCCCCTCTTGCAAAATAAGATAGTAAAGCGTATGACGTACAAGAGTATTATTAGCATCATAGACATCTAATTCCAATCGTTTTAGCTTGCTATCATTGAAGATAGACGCTGTAGTACTAGAGGTTGTTGCAAAGGTAACCGTTTCAGAAATAGCAGTTGTTGCTGAAAAAGTGTAAGTATGCGTTTTCAAGAATGTTTCAATACTTTGATTATTCTCATTTCTCACCTCTGTAACATCACGTGGAGGTGTTATATTAGAGTTTTCATTTTTCTTACACGAAACAGCAAATAGTAAACCTATTGTGCTAATAGTAAATATAAATTTATTCATCATATAAAATTTCTTTATTTCTTAGTATAAGATATAATTAATTTATTATTTTTGCACTTATTATTTTTCTAAAATCACAAAAGAATGCGAATTGATAAGTACTTATGGTGTGTGCGTTACTTCAAAACACGTAATATAGCTACTGAAGCCTGCAAAAAAGGACACATCAAAGTGAATGGTGAGACTACAAAACCCTCAAGAGAAATTTACAAAAACGACCAAATAGTAGTGCGTAAGAACCAAATCAACTACCAAATAGAGGTCTTAGATATCCCTGAGAGCCGTGTGGGGGCTAAGTTAGTAGACCTTTATCGCCAAGACAACACGCCACCTGAGGCTTTTGAACAAGCCGAAATACAAAAACTTGCGCAAGACTATTATCGCGAGAAAGGTGAAGGTCGCCCTACTAAAAAAGACCGCCGTGCTATTGATAATCTCTTGAATGACTTTCAAGAAGATAATGAATTATAGCAAGGTTGGATATTTTTCAGGATTAGCTTCGTGCATTATACTGTATATCTTCTCAATAATGCTATCGGCATTAGGTTTAGAAAAGTAATCACCATCAGTAGCATACGCTGGACGATGTTCTCCTGCTGCTAAGGTTTGTGGCGCACTGTCCAAATACTGATAAGCATTTTGTTCTTCTACTATCTTCTGCAAAATATATGCCGAAGTAGCTCCAGGCATATCTTCGTCTACTACTAATAGTCGATTGGTTTTCTGTATACTCTTCACTATATCATGACGCACATCGAATGGTGCTAAGGATTGTGCATCTATAATCTCTATATCAATACCCATAGAGGCTAACTCATCGGCAACTTCACATACGATGCGCAAAGTAGAGCCATAAGATACGACTGTAATATCTTTTCCTTCACGAAGTGTTTCGACTACTCCAATAGGCGTTTTGAACTCGGTGAGATTCGTAGGCATTGGTTCTTTCAGACGGTAACCATTAAGACATTCCACCACTACCGCAGGTTGATTACCTTCTAAGAGTGTATTGTAGAATCCTGCTGCCTTCACCATATTACGAGGAGTAAGAATACAAACCCCACGAAGAGAGTGCAACAATACCCCCATAGGAGAACCAGCATGCCATATTCCTTCCAAACGATGCCCACGTGTGCGCACAATGAGCGGTGCCAACTGACGACCAAAGGTACGATAATGTAAGGTTGCTAAATCGTCACTGAGGGTCTGTAGCCCATAGAGAATATAATCTAAGTACTGAATTTCGGCAATAGGACGTAAACCACGCATAGCCAAGCCTATTCCTTGTCCTACGATAGTCGATTCACGAATACCTGTATCAGCTACTTTTATAGCTCCGTGTTTCTTTTGTAAACCTTCCAAACCTTGGTTTACATCGCCTATATTACCTACATCTTCGCCAAATATCAAAAGGTTAGGATACTTGGTAAGTAATGCATCAAAGTTCTCACGTAAGATCAGTCTTGCATCAACAAGTTTAGCATCTGGTTCATATATAGGAGCTACTTCTGCTATTTTCATAACATTATGAGTTCCTTCAGTATACAAGTGTTTGCTATACTTAGGTTCATTAGTTGCTATATAGTTAGTTATCCAAGTACGTAAGTTCGATACTTCTTTATTCTCTTTTAAGAACTGTCGCAATGCTTTACGTGCTACATTCATTATTACCTTACGAGAAAGAGTTGGAATCTGAGATAGTTCAGTAGCAAAGATAGTTTTAGGTTGTATGCTATTGAGTAATTGTAAAAGTTCCTTGCGTTCTGTTTCCATAGGTTTCATATACGCTTCCCAAGCTTTTTTCTTGCCATCACGTACACGCTTTTTAGCTGCTTCTTCTATTGTCTGCAATTCCTCTTCAGTAGCATATCCTTTCGCTAATATCCATTCACGCATTTTGGTAATACAGTCGAAATCCTTTTCCCATTGCAAACGTTCAGCACTTTTATAACGTTCGTGAGAGCCTGAGGTAGAGTGCCCTTGGGGTTGTGTAAGTTCTTTTACGTGTACCAACACAGGCACGTGCTCTTTACGAGCAATTCTAGCTGCTTTTTGATAAATATCATACAAAGTGGGATAATCCCAACCTTTAGCAACGAATATCTCAAAGCCTTTGTGGTTGGCATCTCGCTGGAAGCCTTTCATCACTTCAGAGATACTTTCTTTGGTAGTGTGGTATTCCTTAGGGACTGAAATGCCATATTCGTCGTCCCAAACCGAAATTACCATTGGCACTTGCATTACGCCCGCAGCATTAAGAGTTTCAAAAAAGTGTCCTTCACTGGTGCTTGCATTACCAATAGTACCCCAAGCTACTTCATTACCGTGATTTGAGAAGCCTTTACTTTCAGCATTCGGTAACTCACGATATACTTTAGAGGCTTGCGCTAAACCTAATAAACGAGGCATCTGCCCTGCAGTACACGATATATCGCTACTACTATTCTTTTGTTTTAATAAATCTTTCCAATTTCCCTCTTCATCTAAACTATGAGTAGCAAAGTGTCCACCCATTTGGCGTCCGGCACTGGTGGGGTCTGCTTTTATATCAGCGTGAGCATACAGTCCAGCAAAGAAATTTTCAACTGTATGTACCCCAAGAGCCATCATAAGGGTTTGGTCTCGATAATAACCACTCCGAAAGTCTCCATACTGAAAGGCTCTCGCCATTGCTACTTGGGGGACTTCTTTCCCATCACCAAAAATACCAAATTTTGCTTTACCAGTAAGCACTTCTTTCTTTCCCATCAAGCTACATTCTCTACTGAGAACAGCGATGCCATAGTCTTCTAAAACATCTTCTTTTTTCATTGGTTATATCTTAAAATAATATTTGTTTTATTTCACAATCGTTTTTGTTTTGTTATAAAAACTCGGGCAAATGTATTACTTTTTTTTAAATATACAAACATAATACAGTTTTTATTTTTACTTTTGCAATCTATAAGCTGTATTTCAGTAATGGGAAATCATTGCATATGAAGCGTATTCTTATCTCGATAAACTATTTTTTAAATTGAACAAATAGGTGTTTTGTTACTTTAAAACCTCTCACAGATTTTATTAAACCTTTCCCAAAGGAAAGAAAACCAAATTATAAATAATAAAGAAAGGTGCTTTTTGTCTCATAGACCTTATTCCTAAGAAGGAATTGTAACAACGTAAAAGCGATTGAAAAATAGTATTTTTATATCAAACTCACATTAAAATAAATATGAAAATTATTTGTATAGGTAAAAATTACCGCGAGACTATCGAAATATTTGATAAAACAACGGTTCAGCCCATAGTGGTATTTATGAAGCCTGATACGGCTATTCACAATCTTGAGATTCCTTACTACATTCCTGATTTTACAAAGGATTTACACTACGAAATAGAGTTAGTACTCAAAATCAACCAGAATGGAAAGTGCATTTCGGAAAAATTTGCACATAAGTATTACGACGAGATTGCGGTGGGCATTGACTTTACCGCTTGCGACCTGCAAGCGGAATTGAGCCAAAAAGGACTACCGTGGGAGCTAGCGAAGGCTTTTGATGGCTCAGCTATCGTAGGGAAGTTTGTCTCTAAAGAAACAATTGAGAGTTCTTCCTCTATTCAGTTTCACTTAGATAAAAATGGCTCTACTGTACAAGAGGGCAATACGACACAAATGCTTAGAAGCTTTGACGTTATCATCTCGGAGGTATCTCAGTTCTTTACCCTTCGCAAAGGCGACCTTATCTTTACGGGAACACCTAAAGGTGCAGGGAGAGTAGCAACAGGTAATGTGTTAGAAGGATTTTTAATGGGAGAGAAAGGATTTAGTTTGAAAATTAGATAATTTGGAAATTAGCAAATTTAACGATTAGCCCTAGAAGCCCCGAAGCCAGTGAATGCTTGAAGCTCGCTATCTGAAAAAGGTTGTAGCGCGACAAACAATTAAAAATCGGATTGTACAGCTTTGATGAGTTCATCGTTATTCTTGAATTTTACAAAGGCACCATTCTTGAAGTAGGAAATGTGTCCGGTTTCTTCAGAAACGACTAAGGCAGTAGCGTCTGTTTTTTCGGTGATAGAAATGGCGGCACGATGACGCAAACCATAGCGTTTAGGCAAGTTGATTTCACTTGCAACAGGCAGTATTACCCTTGTAGCTATAATATGATTACCCTTTATCACAATGGCTCCATCGTGTAGCGGACTATTCTTATAAAAGATACTTTCGATAATAGGCTCGGAGAACTCTATATTCACCTTGTCGCCAGTTTGGGTTACAAAGTCGAGAGGCATATTGTGTTCCAAAACAATAAGTGCCCCTGTATTGGTACTGGCTAACTTCTGACATACATTTATCAAACTCTCAATATTAAGCAGAATTTCCTTCTCTTTGAAGAAGTGAAAAGCACGGTGTAACTTGTTGCGCGCAGTGATATTGGTAGAACCAATGGTGAGCAAGAAGCGACGTATTTCCTGCTGGAATACAACTATCAGTGCGAAGACTCCTACCCCAATGAACTGACCTAATATACTACTAAGCAACTGCATTTGCAAAGCTTCGGTAATCTTCCATATCAAGTAGATAATCACAATACCCATAAAAATATTAATGGCTACCGTGCCTCGAATCAATCGGTAGAGGTAGTACAGGAGAGCTGCAAACAGCACTATGTCAATCGCATCGACGATTGTAAAGTCTAAAATATCGAATAGTTTCATTGTATTTTTTCAAAGAGTGTTACACATTCTTTAGCTTCTTTTACATCGTGTACCCGCAAAATGTGTGCCCCTTTCATCAGGGCTATGGTATTGACTACTGTCGTAGCATTCAGCGCACCAGCAGGGTCAGTTTCTAACAATTTGTACAACATCGACTTGCGGGAAAAACCTACCAATAGCGGACAACCAAAGCTATGGAATAGCTCTAAGTGCTTCAACACTTCGTAATTCTGGTCTAAGGTTTTAGAGAAACCAAAGCCTACATCTACTATAAAATCGTTAATCCCCGCTTGCAAAGCTAAAGCTTTGCGCTCAGAAAAATAGTAGCGCATATCACTGATGATATCCTTATAATCAGTGTGCTGTTGCATTGTTTGGGGTGTACCTACGAGGTGCATCGCAATATAAGGCACCTGAAATTGCGCTACTGTAGCCAACATCTGCTCATCTAAGAGTCCGGCAGAAATATCATTGATAATACAAGCCCCTTCTAAGAGCGATTGGCGTGCTACCTCACTGCGGAAAGTATCTACCGAGATACGTATCTCGGGGAAATGTTGCACCAAAGAGCGCACTACGGGCACTACCCTACTGAGTTCTTCGGTTTGTGAGACTTCGGGTGCATTGGGGCGGGTGCTATAACCACCCACATCAATAAAATCTGCGCCCTGAGCGAGCATTGTTTCTGCGCGTTGTAAGAGTGTTTTTTCGGTTACACGACTTCCTTCGTAGAAAGAGTCGGGGGTATGATTAAGGATTCCCATCACTCGCGGGGTATCCATAGAGAGAAGCTCTCCTTTACAGTTTATTGTCATTAATTATTAGTTATTAGTCGTTAGATTAGCAGTCGGCCATATTTACAGCTACCGCTAAGCCCCCTTCTGAGGTTTCTTTGTATTTAGAGTTCATATCTTTGGCAGTTTGCCACATAGTATTGATAACCTTGTCTAAGGGCACTTTCGCATTCTTAGGGTCGGTTTCGATAGCCAATTCGGCAGCGTTAATTGCTTTGATTGCCCCCATAGCATTGCGCTCGATACAAGGGATTTGCACCAATCCGCCAATAGGGTCGCAAGTAAGCCCCAAGTGGTGTTCCATTGCTATTTCGGCAGCGATGAGTACCTGCTCCGGAGAACCACCCAAGAGTTCGCAGAGCGCACCTGCCGCCATTGCGGAAGATACACCTATTTCGGCTTGACAACCGCCCATAGCTGCTGAGATGGTTGCTCCTTTTTTGAAGAGACTGCCTATTTCGCCCGCTACCAATAGGAATTGCTGAATCTGCTCCTCGGTAGCTTGTTGGTTTTCGATGGTTATGTAGTAGAGTAGCACGGCGGGAATCACCCCTGCACTACCATTGGTAGGTGCCGTAACTACACGCCCCAACGAAGCATTCACTTCATTAACTGCCAGCGAAAAACAACTTACCCATTTAAGGATTTCGCGAAACTTGATATTCGTTTTCTTGATAGAGTTCAGCCAATTCTCTGGACTATCGTAGGTTACTACCCCTATGAGGTTCTTGTGGATATCATAAGCACGACGGCGCACGTGTAAACCGCCAGGGAGTACACCCTCGGTATGACAACCTATATAAGTACATTCCAACATAGTATGCCATATACGCATCAGTTCGCTATGGATTTGCTCCTCAGTACGCAAGGCTTTTTCGTTTTCATAGACGATTTCGGATATTTTCTTTCCTTCTTGGCAACAATAGCTAATGAGCTGCTCAGCTTTATCAATAGGAAAAGGGAAATTTCGCTGAGTATCTTCCTTGGCTGTTGCTTGTTCTCCTTCTTTTACTATAAAACCACCTCCTACTGAGTAGAAAGTAGAAGCATAACTGAACCCCTCGCCTTCAGCTGTAAAAGTAAGACCATTGGGGTGAAAAGGCAAAAAATCTCTATTGAAAATAATGTCTTCCTTAGGATTGAAGCTAATGATGCTCTCATTGCCCAAATAGAGCTCTTGATTATTAGTAATAGCCGTAATAATCACATCTAAACTCTCGATAGGCACATACTCAGGGTCGGCACCACTGAGACCTAACATTACTGCCAAATCGGTAGCGTGACCTTTGCCTGTGAGAGAGAGTGAGCCGTATAAATCTACGTGCACTTTGGTTGTGCGGGTTAGGAGGTGCTTCTCTCTCAATTCTTTGAGGAAAGCCTCAGCAGCACGCCAAGGACCTAAAGTGTGAGAGCTGGAAGGACCTACCCCTATTTTTAGCATATCGAATACACTTATCTGCTCCATTTTTTCGTTATAAGACTTTATAAGAATGCAAAAATAGAGAGAAATTAGCAAATTAGCAAATTTGAAAATTAGCATATTAGATAAAACACACTAAATTAGTGAAGTAAAAGAAGTATAGCTTGGCTGTAGAAATTGAACAAAAATGATTAATAAAATTTCCTCTAAACCTCTAACGAAGAATCAGTGGACAGAATATCTACTTACAAGGAGAGGGAGTATAGTAACGGAAAAAGTAAGACGAACAGAATATCCTCTCCCCAATCACATACTCTCCTATTCGGAGACTTCTCCCAAGGAGAGGGAGTGTAGTAACGGAAAAAGTAAGACGAACAATGAACGGTGCGAGCCACACGGGCAGATAAACAAATAACGAAGAAAAGACGAAGAAAAGACGAACAAATGACGAACAAATGACGAACAAAAGACGAACAAAAGACGGTGCGAGCCACACGGGCAGATAAACAAATAACGAAGAAAAGACGAAGAAAAGACGAACAAATGACGAACAAATGACGAACAAAAGACGAACAAAAGACGGTGCGAGCCACACGGGCAGATAAACAAATAACGAAGAAAAGACGAAGAAAAGACGAACAAATGACGAACAAATGACGAACAAAAGACGAACAAAAGACGGTGCGAGCCACACGGGCAGATAAACAAATAACGAAGAAAAGACGAACAAATGACGAAGGAAGAGTGGTGCTAAAGCAAAGGGAAGTTAAAGCTAAGAGAGAGTTAAAAAAGAGTATATTGGTGGATTTCAACTTTGGTAAAGTGCAAGATGAAAATCCGCAGACCAATTCTGATAGACTACAAAAACAAAGAACAAAATAATTATTTCAGAATTTATTGCTAATTGTTAATTATTTCGTATCTTTGCACTCAGAAAACATAATTGCTAAAACACGAATGAAAATAGCTAAAAAAATACTGAAATGGGGAGGTATAACCCTATTGCTCCTCATCATCGCAATGATTGCTATTCCTTTTTTCTTTAAAGATACTATCAAGGAAAAGGTTATTGAGATGGCAAATGAAAACTTAAAGGCGAACATCGGATTGCAAGATGTTGATATTAGTCTGTTTAAGAACTTTCCTAAGGCACGCGTTACCCTCAACGATTTTGTTTTGGTAAACAAAGAGCCTTTCGTAGGTGATACACTTTTTGCTGCTAAACACATAGATGTAACGCTTAGCATCAAAGATTTATTAGCGGGCAACTACAATTTGTTAGGAGCTAATGTGAAAGATGCTTCGGTGTATATACACCTTAACAAGGAGGGAGAAGGCAACTATGATATCGCTATTCCTTCGGATAAACCTGAGGAAGAGTCTGCACCTATAAAACTAGATATTCAGCGGTACAATGTAGAAAATCTGAAATTTACTTTCAAAATGGACGACGGCAACCTCTTTATGGAAGTAGCCGATATTTACCACAGCGGGAAAGGAAACTTTGCCGAAGAGGTATTGGACTTAGACACTCAGACGAAAGCCAACCTAACTTTTGCAATGGGTAAGAGCACTTTTATGAAGCGAGTGCCTATCACCTTGCAGGCTATTTTGGGCATCGACCTCAAAAATCAGAAATATACTTTCAAGCAAAACAAAGCTACTGTAAATCGTTTGGATTTGGTATTCGATGGTTTTATTCAGTTATTGGAGGAAGGACAACATTACGACCTTACTTTTAGCACCCCTACCAATTCATTTCAAAACTTTTTAGCGCTCATTCCCGAAGAGTACTCTAAAAGCATTGAGAATGTAAAAACCACAGGAAATCTGACCCTGAAAGGGTTTGCCAAAGGTGATATGGTAGGTGATAAAATCCCTACTTTCGGACTTGAAATGTATGCAGACAATGCTTCTTTTAAATATCCGAACCTGCCTAAAACGGTGCGTGACATCACTATCGACCTAAAAGTAAACAACGCTACGGGTATTACCAACGATACCAAAGTGAACCTCAACAAATTTACGATGAGCATAGACCAAGACCATTTTTCGGCTCGTGCCAATGTGAGCAATGTGGTAGTAAACCCGTTTGTGGATATGGCAGTAAAAGGGACTATTAACTTGGCAAACTTATCGCAAGCATACCCTATTTCGTTAAACAAGAAGTTGGCAGGAATCTTACGTGCTGATATAGCGACACAATTGGATATGAAATCGGTAGAGGCTAAGAATTATCAAAAAATTAAAGCGCAAGGTAATTTGTCGCTTTCTCAGTTTGTATATGCAGGTGAGGAGTTTGTAAAACCTTTCCATATTGATAACTTAAACGTAGCCTTTAATCCGTCGCACATAGGGCTTTCAAAATTTGATGCTCGCACAGGTGATAGCGACTTACACCTTACTGGAACGATAGATAATCTGTACGGTTTTGCTTTCAGAAAAGAAATACTCAAAGGAAACTTTAATCTATCTTCGAACAAGTTAGTAGTAAACGATTTTATGCAACCCGCAACAGAATCGTCTGCTCCTGCGAAACAAGAAACCAAAGAAGCACCTAAAGCTAATAAGACCTCTACAAAAGAAGCGGCTATAAAAGTACCTGCTTTCTTAGATTGTGCGCTTACTGCAAAAGCCAATACGGTGTTATACGACAATTTGAAATTGAGTAATGTATCGGGTAAACTGATTATAAAAGACCAAAAAGTAACCTTAGAGAACTTAAAATCAGATATTTTTGGAGGAAATATAGCTCTTACAGGAGATGTATCGACCAAAGAAAAAGTACCTACCTTTGACGTAGACTTGAACCTCAACCGCCTTAACATATCCGATGCTTTTACGCAAATTACTATGCTCGAAAAGATAGCGCCTATTGCTAAAGCTGTACAAGGGAAAGTGAATACGGTTATCAACGTAAAAGGTAATTTGAAAAACGATTTAACTCCTCAAATTAACAGTATCTCGGGCGACCTATTCGCAGCACTTATCGACTCTAAGATTGACAGCCACGGTTCTCCCCTACTCTCAGCTTTAGACAGCCAATTTACAGGTTTAAATTTAGCCAATCTCAACCTAAAAGATGTGAAAGCAGCGGTTGATTTTGAAGATGGAAAAGTAAAAATCAAGCCTTTTACTATCAAATATAAAGATGTAGCCATAGAGGTAGCAGGTTCTCACGGATTTGACCAACAGATGAATTACAAGCTCACCTTTAATGTACCGCCTCAAATGTTGGGTAAAGAAGCAGAAGGTTTGTTAGCAAAACTGACTCCTGAAAACCAGAAAAAGATAAACAACTTGCCTGTGGTAGCAACCGTAGGTGGAACTTTCAAAAAACCACAAGTAAGCACCGATGCTAAAGCCGTAGTAAAAAATTTGGCTACCCAAATAGCTAAAAACCAAATTAACAACCTTACCGCTAAAGGCACTGACGCACTACAAAAGGCTTTAGGAGGTAAAACAAGTTCGGGTACAGCAAGCGAAATAACTAAAACCGTGGGAGGACTGATGAAGAACAAAGACAGCACAATGACTAAAGTGAAAGAGAAAGCCAAAGAAGAGGCTAAAAAAGAAGCCAAAAAACAAATAGGCAATTTCCTCAGAGGTTTGGGTAAAAAAGAAGGAGAAGAATAAGAATAAAATTAATTAAATATATATGTATAAAGTAGTACTTTTACGCCACGGGCAAAGTGAATGGAACAAGCTCAACTTATTCACAGGGTGGCAAGATGTAGATTTAACAGAGCAAGGCGTACAAGAAGCACGTGAAGCAGGACGCGTAATGAAAGAAGAAGGCTTCAAATTTGATGTTGCCTATACTTCAGTGCTCAAAAGAGCTATCAAAACCTTGAACAATGCTTTGGAGGCAATGGGCGACCTTTGGGTGCCTACACACAAAAGCTGGAGACTCAATGAAAAGAGTTACGGGGCGCTACAAGGTTTGAACAAAGCTGAAACTGCTGCTAAATACGGTGAAGACCAAGTACTTTTGTGGAGACGCTCTTACGATGTTCGCCCTCCACTTATTGAAGAATCAGACGAACGTCACCCCTCACACGACCGTCGTTACGCTTCACTTACCAAAGAAGAAAAAACAGCAGGCGAAAGTTTGAAAGATTGTTATGACCGTATGTTGCCTATATGGTTTAACGAAATTGCGCCAGACATTAAAGCAGGCAAGAGTGTGATTATCGCAGCACACGGTAACAGCTTGCGTTCTTTGGTACAATACCTCGACGGGCTTTCAAAAGAAGAAATCTTAAAGCTCAATATCCCAACGGGAGTACCTTTGGTATATGAACTCGATGCTAATTTGAAACCTATCAAACATTATTATTTAGGCGACCAAGAAGCTATTGCAGCCGCTATCAACAGCGTGGCGAATCAAGGTAAATCAAAATAAAATTTGCTTGATATATTGATAGAAGAAGGAGGTTATTTATTGCAGATAACCTCCTTTATTCCTTTAAAAATGAAACTTTAACGTCACGCTTTTTGTATATTCGAGTAAAATAATTACCTTTGCACCAATTTTAAGCAGAACATATATTAATGAAATTTATATACATTCTTCTTTTTTCACTATGCAGTAGTACTTTTAGTCTGTTTTATGGACAGAAGAACCCTGTGTTTAAAGTAGTTTTAGATGCGGGTCACGGAGGTAAAGACCCCGGTAAAGTAGTACAGAAAAACATCTTTGAGAAAGATGTGGTGCTGAAAATAGTATTATTAGTAGGCAAAAAGTTAGAGGCTTACCCTGATATAAAGGTGATTTACACTCGCAAAACCGATGTGCTAATTGACCTTTATGAGCGTGGAGCTATTGCCAACAGGAACAAAGCCGATGTATTCGTTTCAGTACACTGCAACGCTCACGAAACACAAGTAGACGGTGCGGAAACATATGTATTAGGGCTACACGCCAACCAGCAGAACTTTGAGGTTGCCAAAGCCGAAAACTCGGTAATCTACTTGGAAGATGATTACAAAAAGAAATACGCTAAGTACAATATCAACTCACCTGAATCGGTAATAGGGCTATCTATTATGCAAGAAGAGTTCTTGGAGCAGAGCATTCAGCTAGCTAAGTTAGTGCAAAACCAACTCACAGGAGTGATGAAACGCACTAACAGAGGCGTGCGCCAAGCGGGATTCATCGTCTTGCACCAAACCTATATGCCCAGTATTCTTATAGAAACAGCATTCCTTACTAACAACGAGGAACGCAAATTCCTCACCTCGGCTAAGGGGCAAGAAGAGTTTGCAGAGAACATTGCTGAGGCGATACTCGCTTACAAGAAATGGATAGAAGACAAAAGTTCTTATACTACCCCTGACGACAGTATTTCACAAGTAAGAGAAAAAAGTAATACCCCAAGACAAAGTACAAGTAATAGCACTATCAACAACAGCGATTTGAGCTATAAAGTACAGATATCATCAAGCCCTAAAAATTTAGAAACAAAGGCTTTTAACTTCAAAGGACTCTCGCCTATATCGGTTGAAAAAGATGGGCGTGTATATGTGTATTACTATGGTGATACTTCGAAGCACAGAGAAGCCCTTGAGCTACTGAACAAAGCAAAAAAAAAAGGGTATAAAGATGCTTATATCGTAGCTTTTTACCAAAAGAAACGCATTACAGTAGAAAGAGCTAAACAAATAGAAAAGTAAACTTATTCAAATAGAAACTGATGAAACTATCCAGAGAAATAAAAACAGCTATTATAGTTGTGGCGGGTATTGCCGCTTTTTATATAGGCTTTAACTTCTTGAAGTCTAAATCATTATTTAATAAAACGAATACTTATTACGCTTATTTTCCTCATTCAGGAGGGTTAAAAACAGGTACACAAATCACTGTAAATGGGGTGAAAGTAGGGAGTGTGGAAGCAGTGGACTTAGAAGAGAAAAGTGCCAAGATAAAAATCACGATGGAGTGTTCAGACGATTTTAAGTTCTCTAAGAATAGTGTAGCCGAGCTTTACAACAGTTTGCTTGGAGGTGCAGGACTGCAAATTATTCCCGCCTTCGATAATGCTCCTATAGCCGTATCGGGAGATGTATTAGAAGCACGTGTACAAGAAGATATGCTCGCCTCTATCTCTTCGTCAATCAAACCTACACAAGACAAACTCAATCGCCTTTTAGGACAAGCCGATACCACTCTTACAGGAGTGAACAGTGTTTTAGATGCTAAAACTACTAACAATTTAAAAATTGCCATTGCCGAACTGAGCGCGACAATGCACAACCTAAATCAGGCATCAGTAAACCTCAATAAGATGTTGGTAGCTAATCAAGCCAATTTGAATGCTACTTTAAGTAATGCTAATAAAATCACTACTGATCTATCAAAAGTATCAGGACAGCTTTCGGAAGCTGAACTCAATAAAGTAATTGCCAATGCACAAACAACTCTTAACAACCTCAATACTCTTTTGGCTGAAGTAGAAGGAGGCAAGGGTACTATTGGAAAATTACTAAAAGACGAAACGCTCTATAAAGATTTAGACAAATCGGCTAAACAGCTCGAATTGCTCTTGCAAGACCTTCGTTTAAATCCTAAGCGTTATCTTCATTTCTCCGTTTTTGGTAAAAAAGCTAAAACATACGAGCCTCAAGACGAAGAAAAAGGAGAATAAACTGTTTTGATGAGCTTCTTTCCTAACATAGTATTTATAATACTTCTCTGTATAGGAGGAGGCTTTTTTATTTATAATATACGGAAACTCATTAGGAATATCCGTTTAGGCAAGCTGGAAGACACTTCTGGCAACCGCAAAGAGCGACTCAAAAATATGTTGTGGCTCGCTTTAGGGCAACGAAAAATGTTGGTGCGCCCCATAGTGGGTGTTTTGCATATTATTGTATATGCAGGTTTCTTGATTATCAACATCGAACTTTTAGAGATTATTACTGACGGTATCATAGGAACCCACCGCATATTTGCCTTCTTAGGGGTGTTTTACAACTTCTTGATAGCTTCTTTTGAGGTATTAGCTCTCTTAGTGATTGTAGCAGTAACCGTATTTTGGATAAGGAGAAACGTACTAAAACTACCACGCTTTCGCAAGGCAGAAATCAGAGGGTGGGCAAAAAAAGATGCAAGCAATATCCTTTATGCCGAAATGGCAATGATGAGTCTTTTCCTACTGATGAACGCTGCCGATGGTCAGCTACAAACATTACACGTAACCCACTATGTGCAAGCAGGTTCTTTTCCTGTGAGCGAATGGTTACGCCCCTTGTTAGGAAACGCTTCGGTAAGCACTCTTATAGTTGTAGAACGCAGTTGTTGGTGGTTACACATTACTGGGGTTTTATGCTTTTTAAACTACTTATATTACTCCAAACATCTACACATACTGTTAGCTTTCCCTAATACGTACTACGCACCTATTCGTCCGTTAGGAGCTTCTAAGGTAAACCCAGCGGTAACACAAGAGGTGAAACTAATGTTAGACCCCAATGCCGACCCTTTTGCAACACCACAAGACACAGCCCCTCCTGATAAGTTTGGAGCTTCGGACGTGACCGACCTCACTTGGTTACAGCTGATGAACGCCTATACTTGTACCGAGTGCGGGCGTTGTACCGATGAATGTCCGGCGAACCTCACCGGTAAAAAGCTTTCTCCTCGCGCGATTATGATGAAAACACGTGACCGCTTAGAAGAGGTAGGGCGCAATATCGACAAACACGGTACTTTTGAACCCGATGGCAAACAACTTTTAGGCGACTACATT